>JAHWKJ010000277.1 GCA_019347905.1 Planctomycetota bacterium | reverse complement strand
GTTACAGCTAATTGAACGGTATTGCGTTTAGCCGCGACTCGCCAGAGGAGCGCTCTCCCTGAACCGGTCACACAGCGCTCCTCTGGCGAGTCGCGGATAAACTTTCACTCCCGCCGTCAGCCCCGCAGCGACTTCCAAGGTTCCTCTTCGCTGACGTCGACCAGCGCGGGACCGGTGATTTCGGCAGGCGCGAGGATGGCCAGGATTTCGAGATCGCCCTCGCCCGCGTTGTACGAGCCGTGGACCACGTCCTTGGGGATGTGGGCGAGCTGGCCCGGCGTGAGGATCCGCTTCTCGCGGTCGACCCACTGCTCGCAACGGCCGGAGAGCACGTAGATGATCTCTTCCATCTCCGGGTGCCGGTGAAACTTGTGGGCCTGCCCCGGCGGCATGTGCACCCGGACCAGGAGCAGTTCCTTCGCCTCGGTGAGTCCGGGCCGGCAGAGCCAGTCGTGCGGCCCCCACGGAAGCTGCTCGACCTGCATCTCGGTTTCGGTGACGAAGCGCAGGGGGGAAGGCATGGCGATTTGAGTTTGCGGAGTTGGTGATTACCGCTGGTAATCGACGTACCACCGGCCATTGAGTTGTTTGAAATCCATCCGTTTGGCGCCGCGGCTGTCCTTCATCCGCACCATGGCCGTTGCGCGGTCTCCTTCGATTCGCAGGTTGGTCAGCATGACGGTCGCTGCAGACGACACATCGCGCAACCAGTTCTCCTTCTGCCGTTTTGAGAGTTCGATGGCATCGTTCATAAACCCGGCTTGTTCCTCAACAAGTGCCGCAAACTCTGCAAACGCAAGCTGCCGGTCCTGCCGATCGGCCTTCTGTAACTTTTCCAAGAGGGCTGTGAGTTCCTTTTCATCAGCATATTTCACGGCCAGCGACTTTCCACTCTCGCCGATTACGCCGGCAAAGTACGTCGCAACAAAACTGCCGACGGTGAATTCGCGGGATCCCGCTGTCATGTAGCTGAATGCCGATTTCCAGTCAGAAGCCGCGACAGCCTTCCTGAAAGATTCGAATGCCTCCATGGGCGTGGCTGCGCCTCTCAAGGCCTCGGCTGTCTCGCCGCGGCGGCCGCCCCAGGGCCACGGCAGCACGTGTGCCCGCTCGGCCCACTCCTCCCACTGTCTTGCCATTCGTCCGGCGAGATCGGGATAGGCGGCGGCGAGGTTGTTGAGTTCGCTGCGGTCGGCGTCCACGTCGTACAGTTCCCATGCACCTTCGGGACCGTTGGCGACCAGCTTCCAGTGGCCGGCACGGATCGCCCGGTTGCCCTCGTGCTCCCAGAACAGCGGCTGCTCGCGGGCGAGCGCCTTCCCCTCAATCGCGGGCCGCAGGCTGATGCCTTCCAGCGGCACAATCTCGCGTTCCTGCGGATACGCCGCGCCGCTGACATCGACGCAGGTCGCCATGATGTCGATCAGATGGCCCGGGTCGCGGACGAAGCGGCCGCGGCGCTCGGCGGCGACGCCCGCGGGCCAATGGACGATCAGCGGCGTGCTGATGCCGCCCTCGTGGACCCAGTGTTTGTACAGCCGGAAGGGCGTGTTCGAGGCGTTCGCCCAGTTGCGGCCGTAGGCGATGTAGCTATCGGCCGGGCCGGGCAGCACGCCCAGCCCCTGCCGCACGGGACTTCCGTCGCGCGTGCAGGCGGGAATCATCTGCGTTTGCAATTCGTCGGGGCCGAGCGGCTTACAGTTCACGACCTTTTGCGGGTCGGGACGGACGGGGCCGCGGCTGCCGAGCTCTTCCGCGCAGCCGCCGTTATCGGCCAGAAAGAAGATCAGCGTGTCGTCGAGCCGCCCGGATTTCTCCAGCGCATCGACGATGCGGCCGATGCCCTGAGCCATGCAGTCGATCATGGCGGCGTAAACTTCCATCCGCCGCTGTTCCCACTCCGGAAGTTCGGCCCGTTTCCATTCCGGAATCTGCGGATCGCGCGGCGAGAGCTTCCAGCAGTTGTCGATTACGCCCAGCTCCACCATGCGGCGGTAACGCTCTTCGCGCAGCGCATCCCAGCCCTGTTCGTAGCGGCCCTTGTACTTATCGATGTCCGCCGGTTTGGCGTGCATCGGCCAGTGAGGCGCCGTGTACGCGACGTATAGAAAGAAGGGCCGCTCCGCCTCGTGCTCGCGAATGAACTGAGCGGCGGTATCACTGATCGCATCGGTGTAATAGAACTCGTCGCCCGGCGGAATCTGCGCGTTGTCGCGGGTCAGTGAGTTGGGATCGAAGAAGCTGCCTGCCCCGTGGATCGTGCCGAAGAACCGGTCAAAGCCGCGCTGGAGCGGCCAGTTCTTGCGGTCCTCGGCCGTCAGATCCGGCCGAATCTTCTTCGTGACGTGCCATTTGCCCGCCATATACGTGGCGTAACCGGCAGAGCGCAGGACCTCGGCAATCGTGCGGCAGCGGTCGTTCAAATCGCCGCGGTAGCCTTCAAGGCCGCGGTCCTGCATCATGTGCCCGATGCCGGCCTGATGCGGATACAGCCCCGTCAACAGCGACGCCCGCGTCGGACAGCAGCGGCCGGTGTTGTAGAACTGCGTGAATCGCAGCCCGTCCGCGGCGAGCGCATCGAGCGTGGGCGTCGCGGTCTCGCCGCCGTAACAGCCGATGTCGGAATAGCCCATGTCGTCGGCCATCATCAGCACGATGTTGGGCCGCTCGGCGGCCGGCAACGCCGGGGCGGAGAGCGCGAGCACGAACAGCCAGAGTGCGGCACAGTCCTTCATGGCTTCGAATGAGCAAGTCCGGGGATCGCAATCGGTCGCCGTGTGGACCCCCAGCCTACCCATTGGCCGCGCGAGGTTTCAACGGCTGACGTGCTGCGCGGTCATCGGGCCGCGCTGCGTTTGCTGGCCCTCGACCCTCGACTCTCGACCCTCGATTCCTACGGCGTGTGCGGCCAGCCGAGCGCGGCGTGCAGCCGGAACTGCGCTTCGTTGTATTCGATGACCGCCCGCACGTACTCGCGGCGGGCCTGGTCGCGCGCCTGAAGCGCTTGCAGCACCTCGATCGGCAGTCCCTCGCCCTCGCGAATGCGGACCAGGTCGCGGCGGTAGGCGTTCTCGGCCGATTCGATTGCCGATCGCGCCGTCTCGATCTGCCCCCGCCGAGCCTCGACCTGCGCGTGGGCCTCGACGACCTCGCGGGCGACCTGGTCCATGACTCGCACCTGCTCGGCCTGCGCGCGATCGACGCCCGCCCGCGCCTCGTCGCGCGCCGCCCGCTCACCGAAGCCGAGGTTCCGCACTTCCCACCACGCGGCGGCGTCGAAATCGAGCCGGTCGGCGTAGTTGCCGATGTGATCGCCCAGCCCACCGCCGAAGCCGCCGTAACTGAGACCGAGCGCGACACTCGGCACGAGCGGCGCCGCCCGTTCGCGCCGCAGGCGTTCGACGGCGGCGGTCACGAGGTGCCAGCTCTCGGCCAATTCGGGACGGTTCGCGAGTCCGGTCGCCACCAGTTCGCGCACATCGCTGCCGGGCGGAACGAGATCGATGGGAGCGACAGCCGGTTCCTCAGGAGCAATCTGTACGGTGGGATCGATGCTCAACTGCTGGGCGAGCCGCGCGGACGCCACGGCGACGGCCTCGTCGGCCCTGCTGGTGAGATTGCGCCGCGAGGCGAGCTCTGTCGCGGTTCGGTCGGCGTCGGATTGAGGCGCGACACCCGCTTCCGCGAAGTCGCGGGTCAGTTCCGCCAGTTGGCCGGCTTCGGAGCGAGTGTCTTCGGCGACGCGTTGGAGCTGCAGCGCCTCCAGCAGGTCGAGATAGGCCAGCGAAGTGGCGAGCAGCACCTCGTTGATCGTGGCATCGGCGGCATGCACATTGGCGGCGGCGGCCTGCCCGGCAATGCGGGGCTCGAAGACGGCATCGGCGAGATGGAACCGCGCGGAGACACCCGGCACGGCCGGCGATGCCGCGCCCACCGCCTGCGCTCCGAGTCCCGAATACATCGCACCGCGGTTGACGTCGATAATGCGGCCCGCCACGTCCTGGATCTGGCCTTCGTGACGGTTGAAGTTCGCCCCCGCCCGCAGCGACGGCAGCCACAGGACATCCGCGGCGCGAGCCCGCGCAAACGCCTCCTGAATGCGGCCTTGAGCAAACGCCACCCGCGGGTTCTGCCCGCCCGCGAGTACGAGCGCCGCAGAGAGATCGGTCGCGAAGATGGCAGGCGTCTCATCCGATTCCCCGCCCTCCGTGAGGGGGGCAACGGAGCTGTGGTCCTCTGCGCCCGCAGGAGCGGGCGGGACACGCGCTTCGTCTGGAGCGATCAAGACCGGAAGTTCGTCAGCTTCCGCGACCGGTCGAATCACTTCACCGGGGGCCTCGTCGGAGACGGAGCTGATGTTTGCTGCGGGCTCAACCTCGGCCAGCGCCGCGCGGACGACCGGCCGGCAGGCTTTGGGTCCGCGTGCCGGCATCGGTCTCGCTTGTGACTGGTCGTGGCCGGCCCGCGCTGGAGGGGAGGCGGCAAGGCTTTCCGCCGACTCCGATACAACGTTCGCGGGCGCGGCTTCTGGAGCGCGGTCGTTCAAAGAGATCGCCGGCGGCAGCGCAGACTGGCTTTGATGGCGGGCAGAGCGTGCATTCGAGCAGCCCGCGACAAGCCCGCAGAGTGCGACGGCCGGCACCGCGTTCAAAACAATCAGGCGGCGGATCAACATGTGTTACGTCTCCCCTGGACCGGCGCAAAACGCCGAAGCGATCGGCATTGGCGGTGGGTCGTATCGATCAGCATCGGAGGACCGGTCGGGCCAGCTTGACCGAATTCATCGATTCTGCCGCCTGCAAACACCTCAATCCCTTGCAGGGGCAGGAAAGTTCGCGCGCAAGGCTTCGGCAAGCGCATGCACCGTTGGACAAAAGTTGCTGGACGCGCCCGAAGGGTGAGCGCGGCCGCCTTCGATTTTCCCCGACGGCGCGATGTTCGGGCTTGCTCTACCGGCCTTGCGGCGGGCGGTCTTCGACGACTTCCGCAAACAGCTCGCGCAGCTTCGCGCGGCCTTCCTAGTCTGCGGTTCGCGGCCTGGTTTCGCTGCGGCCGCCGCGGTCTGGACGACCGCCGCTTGCAGCGCCCGCGCGAAACAGCGCCGCACGAGACGGCAGGCCACGCTTCCGCGGATTGAGAAGGGCCGATGCTCCCTTCCGCTCTGCGAACACTTGAAATCCACACCTGCACGGCTACGATGCGCAGTAACCACGGTTACAGCATCGACTGAATCGGTGCTGAATCTGAACCCGGAGGAGCACCATGAGCCGATTTCAACGATGGCCTCTCCTTGTGCTGGCCGGCTGGCTCACACTGCCCGACCAGAGTCCAGCCTGCGATCTGGGGGGCGAGAGAATTGGAGACATCATGGGCATCCAGGCGACGACGACCCCCGACGGCGTGGTTCGCGTCGGCTGGCCCCGCAAGGACGTGCGCGTGCGCGTGGACGGGCTGCCCCTGCGTCCCTTCATGGGGCTGGGCACGTGGGCCGCGTTTCAAAAGTCGGGCGAACACGCGATGGTCATGGGTGATACGGTCGTCTTCGAGGATGAAGTGAATCCGGCGATGGACGCGGCGTTCCGCGCCGGTCTGGACGTGACCGCCCTGCACAACCATTTCCTGTTCGACGATCCCAAGGTGTACTTCATGCACATCGGCGGGTCCGGCTGCCCCGACGAGCTGGCGAAGGGCGTCCGGCAGGTCTGGGACGCCGTGAAAGCCGTCCGGAAGCAGAGGCCGCAGCCCGCGAAGCAATTCAGGGGCGGCGTGCCGGAGTATGGCAAGCTCGATACCGCTGGGTTGGCGCGCATCGTCGGTCACGCAGGTTCGCTCGAAGACGAGATCTTCAAGATCACCATTGGACGCGACGCGGAGATGCACGGCGCCAAGTTCGGCGGCAGCATGGGCCTGACAACGTGGGCCGCGTTTGCCGGAACGGATGATCTCGCCGTGGTCGACGGCGACTTTGCCATGACCGCCGCGGAAGTGCAGCCGGTACTCAAAGCGCTGCGAAAGGCCGACATCAACGTCGTGGCCCTACACAACCACATGATCGGCGAGGCCCCCGCGTACTACTTCGTGCACTTCTGGGGGAAAGGCAGCGCCGCCGACCTGGCCCGCGGATTCCAAGGCGCCCTGGAGGCACAGCAGGCGGCGGCCGAGAAACCCAAAGGTGCCGGCAAACGCCCCGCCGGAGAGCGCGATTGAACAAATGGGTGCTGCTGATGTATCGGATACCGCGCGAGCCGACGGCACTGCGCGTCTCGGTCTGGCGCAAGCTGAAGCAACTGGGGGCGGTTCTGCTGCAAGACGGCGTGTGGGTTCTTCCCGCGAACCCGCGCACGCAGGAGCAGTTTCAGTGGCTGGCAGCCGAAGTCGTCGAACTGGGCGGCGAGGCCACGCTGTGGTGCGCCGAACTGACGACCGAAAGCCAGTCTGCGGCGCTTGTAGAACAGTTCGTGACCCGGACGGATGCGGCCTATCGGGCCATCCTCGATGAACTTAAACAGCCAGCGGTGGATCGCGCCGCTGTGTCGCGCCGTTACCAGCAGACCCTGGCGCGGGACTATTTCGAGTCGAAGCTCGGCGAGCGAGTCCGGGCGGCGCTGTCCGCTGCGCGACGAGGAGAACGATCGTGAAGTGGGTGACATGGGAGAACGTCGGCATCGACCGCATGGCGTGCGCCTGGCTGATCCGACGGCACATTGACCATGACGCGGAGATCGAGTTTATTCCCCAATCCACGACGTCGCTGCCCGAGGGCGCCGAAGCGTTCGACATCCCCGGGGTCCGGCTGTCACACCACGGCGGCCACTGCACGTTTTTCACGATGCTCCGCGAGTACGCGCTCGACGACCCGGTGCTCGATCGCATCGCGCGCATCGTCGACGAGGCGGACACAGTGCAGGACATCGTGCTGGAACCGGCGGCCGCCGGCATCGATCTGATCTGCCGCGGCATCCGGCTGACCAGCCCGGACGACAAGACCGCGCTGGCGCGGGGGGCGGCCTTGTACGACGCGCTGTACGCACAGTTGCAGGCCGACGCAATGTTTGAGCGACATCCATAACAGCCTGAGAGTTTTCGACGAAGGCCCCTTGACACTCTGGCCCCAGCGGCCTATTTGTAACCGTGGTTACAGCGTCGTGGCCGGAATGTGACCGATCGAATCCGAACGGGGGACTGAACGATGTGGATGATGTCTGTAGGCACGATGCTGGCGGCGGCGATTGGCGTCGCCGCGGGTCAAGACGCGGTCCAGCGGATCACGTCCGAGGACGCCAGGGTCGGCGAGCTGCCCGACGGCTGGTCGGCTGCCAAAACGGGCGAAGGGCCGGGAAGCGTCTGGAAAGTCGTCGAGGACGCCTCGGCCCCCAAAGGGGCGAAGGTGCTTGCTCAGACTTCCTCAGACGGGCCGAGGCTGCTGTTCAATCTCTGCGTGGCCGACGAACTGAGCTTCCGGGACATCGACCGGTGCGCGTGCTGGTGAGCAACATCGGCGACGGCACGCTGCAACGGGTCGAAATCTCGGAAGCCGGCAAGCTCCGTTCGCTGGGAAAGGCCCGCGTGGGTGCGGCCCCAAAACGTGTCGTGTTTCTGCCGGTCTGGACTCTGTAGCCGCGCAACCCCGACGGTGTAATCGGCCGCGGAACGCTTTCAAAGTCGTCTGGCCGCCGCGCCGACGAAGGCTCGAACTATCGTGTTGCGACCTTCAATTTCGATATTCGGCTGCGGTAGGCTGGCTGACTTGCAGGAAGAGCGCCACTCGATCCGGAATCGCGTGACTTGCGTCGGGCCGCGCGCGCCGGTCAAGATGGATCCCAACGTCCCGCAAGCGAGTTTTCGCCGATCGAGAGTCGTCACGCAGGCTGGAATCGTCCTTCGGATTTCGTTTCTCTCCTCTCCGGTCGCTGACGCTTCCGGCTCTCGGTCATTGGGTGCAGTGTGAACCTGATTCTCTCCGCCCTGCGGCGCCCGTTGACGGTGATGGTGCTGATCGTCGCCATCGCATTAGGGTGCCTTCTGGCCGTCGGCGGCTCCATCGCCGAGCAGGTCGGCCTGCCGTATCCCGAAGGTCTGCCCAAGGGCATGGAAGTGGACATCTTCCCAGCCCTCAACCTGCCGGTGATCTATGTCTGCCAGCCCTACGGCGGGATGGACCCGGCGCAGATGGTGGCCCAGCACATCGAGAGCGGCGCCGGGGTCA
>JAHWKJ010000276.1 GCA_019347905.1 Planctomycetota bacterium | reverse complement strand
AGAGGTCGTCGTCGACGGCTCAAGCACCGTCTATCCCATCAGTGAGGCCGCCGCCGACGCCTTTCGCTCCGACTACCCCAATGTCTCCATCACCGTTGGCAAGGGGGGCACCGGTGCGGGATTCAAGCGATTCAGCCGGGGCGAGACGGACATCTCCGACGCCTCGCGGCCCATTAAAGATTCGGAGTTCAAGCTCTGCCAGGAGCACGGCGTCTCGTTCATCGAATTGCCCGTGGCCTACGATGGGCTGTCGATCGTCGTCAACCCAAAGAACAACTGGGTCGATCATCTGACCATCGACGAACTGAAGCAGATCTTCCTTGAAGAGCGCGCCGCCAAAACGTGGGCGGAAGTCCGCGCAAGCTGGCCCGATGTGCGCATCAGCCTGCACATCCCCGGCACCGACAGCGGCACGTTCGACTACTTCAAGGAAATCGTGGCACCCGAGGACAAAGCCACGGGCGATACGCCGGCCCTTCGCAGCGACATGTCCACCAGCGAGGAAGACAACGACCTCGTCCGCGGCGTGGCCGGCGAGGAGGGCGCGCTGGGATTCTTCGGCGCTTCGTACTACTTCAACAATCGCGAGAAGGTGAAGGTCGTGCCGATCGTCGATCCCCAGACGGGTGAAGCCGTCACCCCCAGTCCGGAGACGATCGAAAGCGGCGAGTACGCTCCCTTCAGCCGCCCGCTGTTCATCTACGTGAACGTGGACTCGCTGAAGCGGCCCGAGGTCTCCCGGTTCGTACAGTTCTACCTGGAGAACGCCGCCGACTTCGCCGAGCAGGTCGACTACGTGGCCCTGCCCGACGAATTGTACGACGCCGCCGACGAGCACCTGCAAGAGCGCTGGACGGGAGCGCACTTCCTGACGGCTGACCTGGGCAAGCGCACCGGTTCGCTGAGCGAGGTGTACAAGAAGGAGAACCGGGTGGAGACGACCTCGAAATGACAAATGTCGAATGACGAATGACGAATGACGAACACCGCCGTCCCCATTAATCTCCGTGAAGCCGCGGCCGCCGGCGCGCGGATGCGCGCGCGGCGTCGTTTTCGCGAGGGGATCATCATTGGCGGGCTGGTCCAGTGCGCCGTCTTCTCGCTGCTGGTGACGGCCGCGATCATCGCCGTGCTCGCCGGCGAGGCGGCCCGCTTCTTCGCGATGGAAGAGGTGACTGTCGGCGAGTTCTTCTTCACCAGCGAATGGTCGCCGCTGCTGGGGGGCGAGAAGAAGTTTGGTATCTGGGCGCTGATCTCCGGGACGCTGCTGGTCACGGTCGTGGCGATGGCGGTCGCCCTGCCCTTGGGACTGGTGACGGCGATCGACCTCAGCGAGTACGCCCCCCGACGCCTGCGGGCGGTGCTCAAGCCGGCCCTCGAAGTTCTGGCCGGCATCCCCACGGTCGTCTATGGCTTTTTCGCGCTGACAGTGATCACGCCGACCCTGCAGTTTCTGCACGACGGCTTCGACGTGCGCAACGCCTGCAGTGCCGGCATTGCCGTCGGCATTTTGTGCCTGCCGATCGTCAGCTCGCTGACCGAGGATGCATTGCAGGCGGTGCCGCGGTCCTTGCGCGACGCCGCCTACGGTCTGGGGGGCACGCGGTTCGACGTGGCGGTGAAGGTGGTGGTGCCGGCGGCGCTGTCGGGCATCATCTCCGCGTTTCTGCTGGCGATCGCGCGGGCCATCGGCGAGACGATGATCGTGGCTTTGGCCGCCGGCGCCCTGCCGCGGGTGACCGTCGATCCCCGCGAGCAGGTGCAGACGATGACGGCCTACATGGCCCAGATGGCGAAGGGAGACGTCAGCCACGAAGGCGTCGAGTACTTCTCGCTGTACGCCGTGGCGGCCACGCTGTTCGCGCTGACCTTCGCGCTGACCATCCTGGGCCACGTGATCCGCACGCGCTTTCGGGAGGCTTACCAGTGAAGCCCACCGTGCTGCAGGATCCGGAGCGGAGGGCCTCGGCGATGCGTTCCATCGCCGGCCGGCGGCGCCGCGACCGCGCGTTCCTGTCGTTTTGCGTGGCGACCGCGGCGACCTCGGTGCTGGTGCTGATCGTGCTGCTGGCTTCGATCGTGCTGCAGGCGGCCGGCCACGCCACCAAGAGCCCGGTGGAGACGATCGTCGTCGAAACCCGCCAGGAGCGGAAATACGGTGCCGACCCGGCATCGGCCGAAAGAGTCCCCTCCGCGGACGCCGACCCCGCTGCGCTGTTCGCGGCCCTCGACGAGAACGGTGACGGCCAGCTTCGCCGGCGGGAACTGGCCCGCGACGCACGCGCCTCGTTCGGCCGCCTCGTCGACCGCTTCGACCGCGACGACGACGACCGCCTGAGCGCTGCCGAATTCGCCGACGCCGCCGACGATTCCACCATCCAGTGGATGCGTCGGAACCTGGCGATCTTCCTGTCGTCGCCGCCCAATCCGGAACCCGCCGAGGCGGGCATCTATCCGGCACTGTGGGGCACCGTTTACGTGTGCCTCGTCTGCGCCCTATTCACGCTGCCCATCGGCGTGGGGACGGCCATCTTTCTCGAAGAGTTTCAGCCGCGAAACCGCTGGGTGAAGCGGTTCCACGCTTTCGTGCAGCTCAACATTGCCAACCTGGCCGGGGTGCCGTCAGTGGTCTATGGCATCATCGGCGTGACGGCGTTCGTGGGGATGTTCCACCTGTTGGGGGAGGCGCGGAAGCCGGCGCTGGAGATCGGCGTCGAGTATTACGACCAGTTTGTGACGGCGGGCGATCAGATTCTGCTCGTTCCGGTCGAAGCTGCAGGCTCCCCCCTCAGCGTCGCGCGCGAGGGGCTCGAGGCCCGGACGCCGGACGGCCGGACGATTGAAATGCATGCGCTTCCCCCCGGTGCCCCGCTGCCGGACGACCCTCAGCTTCTGGCCCGCACGGTCCGCGAGGGGGACGAAGGCGGCCGCATCAGCGAGAAAGCCTGGTACTACACGCGGCTGCCTTTCGGCCGCAGCGTGCTGGCCGGCGGACTGACGCTGATGCTGGTCGTACTGCCGGTGGTCATCATCGCCTCGCAGGAGGCGTTGCGGGCGGTGCCGGATTCGCTCCGCACCGGCGCGCTGGGGCTGGGGGCGACGCGCTGGCAGATGATTCGCCGCGTGACACTGCCGGCGGCCATTCCGGGTATTATGACCGGCTCGATCATCGCCATGAGCCGTGCGATCGGCGAGGCGGCGCCGATACTGATCATCAGCGGAATCGTGTATATTTCGAGGGTCCCCCAGCACCTGATGGACGACTTCACCGTGTTGCCCCTGCAGATCTTCGACTGGGCCGGGCGGGCGCAGCAGCCATTCCACGAACTGGCTGCCAGCGGAATCCTCGTCTTGCTGGCGGTGCTGCTCTCGTTCAATGCGTTGGCTGTGTTGCTTCGGCATCGGCTGCAGAAACCGCTCTCGTAAGAAGCTTGTCCAAAAAAGGGGACAGTCCCCTTCGCGAAATGCATTCGTCAGGTCATGACCACAGATGGGAGGGGGACAGTCCCCTTTTTTGGACAAACCTTGAGAAAGCCGTCCCGTGATGACTTCCCCGCCGGCCGAAAAGTCCCAGCCGATCCGACCGCAGACGCCGGAGACGGGCGAGCCGAAGCGGATCATTTCCACCGTCAGCGGCGCCCTGCGGCGCAACGGCAAGACGGCCCGCCCTCCGGCCGCCGCGCCGCCGGCGCCCGCCGTGCACGTAGAGAACCTCGATGCGTGGTACGGCGACTTCCAGGTGCTGAGGGACATCCGCCTCGATATTCCCGAGAAGCGGGTGACGGCGTTCATCGGTCCCAGCGGCTGCGGGAAGACGACGTTTCTGCGGTGGGTCAACCGCATGAACGACACCGTCCCCAACGCCCGGGCCGAGGGCACGCTCACGCTGCATGGCCTGGATGTGCTCTCCCGCCGGACAGACGTCGTCGATCTCAGGCGCCGCGTGGGGATGGTGTTCCAGAAGCCCAACCCGTTCCCCAAGACCAGCTACGAAAACGTGGCCTTCGGTCCGCGGCTGCACATGAAGCTCACCCGTGCCGAGCTGGATACGCTGGTCGAGTGGTCGCTGCGGAAGGCTGCCCTGTGGAACGAAGTGAAGGACCGGCTGAAGACGTCGGCTTTGGGGCTCAGCGGCGGACAACAGCAGCGGTTGTGCATCGCGCGGGCGATCGCCGTCGGACCCGAGATACTGCTGATGGACGAGCCGGCCTCGTCACTCGACCCGCGATCGGCCACGGCCATCGAAGATTTGATCGCCGAGCTGCGCGAGGAGTACACGATCGCCATCGTCACGCACAGCATGCAGCAGGCGGCGCGGGCCAGCGACTACACGGCCTTCCTGTACGAGGGGCGGCTGATCGAGTTCGGCCCGACCGAGCAGATTTTCACGAACCCCGAGAAGCAGGAAACGGAGAACTACATCACGGGTCGCTTCGGGTAGTCACCAGCCTTCCTGCTCTTCGCGCAGTTCGTCGCGTTCGCGCCGCGTGACCTCCAGGTCGAACATCAGGTACTTGATGTCCAGCCGCAGTTGCGAGAGGGCTTCCTGCACCAGCGAGAGGATGCGGCGGCGGCGCAGGACCGCATCGATCACGCGGTTGTAGGCCGCCTCCAAATTGCCTTGGTATTCGGCTGGCAGGGCCGCGATGTGCCGAGCCAGGTCGATCAGCTCGCGGGGGACTTCGTCCGCGGTCTCGGGAAGCCGGTGATGGACTTTCATTCCGGAGCTGACTCCAAAGATGCGTGGCGGGGTCCACTTGTCTGGAGTGCTCGTAGTGTGGATTTCAATCCACACGACGGAGGTCTCTAGACGCTCATATGGCATTGGGCACCGGCCGTGTGGATTGAAATCCACACTACCGACTTTCGAGACACACACACGTGTCCGGCCCAGTACAGATTCTGTGCCGGGCGGGGCACTCTTCACAAGGGTCTGGCGCAAGTCGGGCCGCAGACAATGTTTGCAGCGCGCAAAGCACGATCACTTGCGACGGCGGGCGGGGCGGTTCGCTGTCGCCGGAGTTCAACGCCTCGTCTTGGCGGATTTCGCAAAGTGTTGTAGCATCTGCCACTTGCGCGTCGGCCCCGGCACGGGCCGACGTTGTCGTCTGGCGACATGGAAGCCGATGTTCCGCACAGGTTTCTGCGTTCGGCCGGTGAGTGTCGTCTGGAATTTTGGTCCGCGCGGAGTTCGTTTCGGCGGCTTATTGCGCCTGTAACGCCATACTCAATCTTCCAGGAACGGCTGCGCCCACGGATGGGTATGCTGTCCGCAGATGCTCGATGCTTGCCGCTTCGGCGGACGATCCTGCCGGCGCTCATCGCCGCGATCGTCGCCGGGATTCCTGCGCCTGGCCGCGGCGAGGATTTCGTCGAATCGTTTGACGGTCCGCAGCCTTCGTGGCAGCCGCGCTACAACAAGTCGCAGTTGCGGATCGTCGAGCACGTGCGCGACGGCGAGCAGGTGGCCAGGGGCGCAGCGGCTGAGCGGATTGCGCTGGAGGCGGGGCGGCCAAACGCGCCACTGCAACTGGAGCACTCGCTCAAAGCCGCCCGCGTGCTGGACGAGCTGGTCCTCTCGGTGCTGGTCCGCTCGAACCGCCCCGGCGCGACGTTGTGGCTGCGGGTGAGGTTTCCCAACACGACCGATGCAAGTACCGGGGAGCCGCTCACCGCTTTCGTTCCCGGCGACGCGCTCGAGCAGGCGGACCGCTGGCAGGAGCTGACCTGCCGAACCAGCACGCGCGCCATGCGCGAGCAGCTCCGCCGCGCCCGCAGCCGGTTGGGCGCCAGTGCCGTCGACGAGAGCGGCGCCTACATCGATCAGGCGCTGGTGACATTGACGGCCGACTCCGGCCGCACAGAGATTCTGTTCGATGACTTGTCGTTCGGTCCGGTTGTCGAGCCGGACACAGCGGCGACGCCTGCCAGCGGCGATGCCGAGGCGGAACTCGACGCCGCCTTCCCCGTCGACTTTCGCCTCAGGCGGCTCCATGTCGAGGGCGAGCCGTTTTTCCCGCGGATCGTCGCGCACCATGGGGAGCCGCTCGAAGCCTTGCGCGACGCGCGGTTCAACGTGCTGTGGGTTCGCGACTGGCGGGACGACGCGCTCCTGGCTTCGCTGCGCGAGGCGGGGCTGTGGGCGATGGTCACGCCGCCGCGCGCCGCCGGCGAAGACGGAGAAGTGCTCAGTCCCGGCGACGTGAGTATTCTGCCGTTTACCGAACGCACGCGGCCGATTCTGCTGTTCAACCTCGGCACGCGCGTCCCGCCGGAGGCCCGCGGCGACCTGTTGAACTGGATTGAGCAGATCCGCGCTGCCGACCGCCGCTATCGCCGGCCGGTAATGGTGGACATCGCCGGCGACCAGGAGCGGGTCGTGTCGCGGCGGGTGCCGATGTCGGGCTTCAGCCGCCATGTGGTGGGGACGACGTTCTCGTTCCGGCAGTACCGCGACTGGCTGACGCTCAAGCAGTCGCTGGCGTGGCCGGGGAGCTTTCTGTGGACGTGGATCCAGACGGAGCCGTCGCCCTCCACGCTGTCCGGCCTCGATCCGGCGCCGCCGACCGTCGAGCCGGAGCAGCTTCGACTGCAAGTTTATGCGGCGCTGGCGGCCGGCTGCCGCGGTATCGGCTTCTGGAAGACCGCGCCGCTGGTGCCCGAGACGCCGGGAGCACGCGAGCGACTCCTGGCGCTCACGCAGCTCAACCTGGAGCTGGAACTGTTGGAGCCGTGGCTGGCGACCGGCAGCGTCGGCGGCAATGTGCCGTTCTCGTTCGGCCAGCCCTCGGGAATGGAAACCGCCGCCGGCACGCTCTCATTGCGGCGGGCCTCCTCTTCTTCCCCGCCCTCACGAGAGGGGGGGCAGGGCGCGGTCGCGGACGATGCCGCCCAGTCCGGGGTTAGCGCCAGCGGCGAATTGGAAGCGGCGCTCATTCGCAGCGAAGAGTTCGGAACGTTGCTCTTGCCGGTGTGGTATGGCGAGCACGCCCAGTTCGTGCCGGACCGCCTCGCCGCCGGAAATGCCACCATCATCGTGCATGGCGTGCCAGAATCGGCGTCGGCCTGGGAGGTGACGACGACGGGCATCCGCAGTCTCAACCGCGAGCGCGTGTCGGGCGGCACGCAGGTCACGCTGCAGGTGTTCGACCAGACGGCCGCGGTCGTGCTGACGTCGAACCCGGCGGTCGTGGAGCGTTTGCGGCAGAAGATCGCCGCCACCGCCGAACCGAGCGCCCGCGCGACGGTGGAGCTGGCGCGCGCCAAGCTCGCGCGCGTGCGGGAGGTCGATCGGGAGCTGGAAGTGCTGGGAGCGGGCCAGCGCGACGCGCCGCAGTTGATCGGCAAGGCCGAACGCTACCTGCAGATGGCCGAGATGGCCTTGAACCGCGGCGACTTCGACGAGGCGCGGCGGCAGAGCGGCGTCTCGATGCAGGCGCTGCGGGTGCTGCAGCGGGCGCACTGGGAGACGGCGGTCCGCAGCCTCACATCGCCCGTCTCCAGTCCCTACACCACCAGCTTCCAGAGTCTGCCTGAGCACTGGCGGATGCTCGCCAGGCTGGGGCGCAGCTCCTTCACCGCCGCCTCGGCCGATGAGAACCTGCTGCGTTCCGGCGACTTTGAGGATCTCGACACGATGGTCGTCGAAGGCTGGCAGCATACCCAGAAGGAACTGCCCGGCATCCGCGCCGATAGATCGGAACGCGAAAGGCGAGATAAACGCTGGTCGCCGGCAGGAGCGTAATCTGCAGCACTGGTGAGAGCCCGAGGATTTGCCCGAACACCCGGACCGTGGGCATATAATCGTTGTATGTCCACCAGTCAAAATTACGGGGAAGCCACTCCAGCACAACGGCGGCGATCAGACCCAAGCTGACCAGAGCCGCCACACCACGAGAGGCAGGCGGCAGCACGTGGCGAACTCCGACGAGGCAGCAAGCCGCAAAAGTAATTCCAAGCCCGACGAGCACGTCACCCAGAACCGCCATCGTGATGTGAAAGAGACCCGACGCGACCGAGACTTCCGACCACATGTCGTAAAGCGGTCCGGCGTGTACGAACTCCCACGTAGTGTTTAAAGCCAGCGCCCAAACGGCAATGTTGGCCAGTTCCGCCTTACGAGCCAAAACGGCGGACGTCGGTAGAGTGCGATCTCCCACCTTCATTATCTCGCCGTGTGATCCAGCGCCGCCTTCAGACCCCTGGC
>JAHWKJ010000275.1 GCA_019347905.1 Planctomycetota bacterium | reverse complement strand
GAGTTCCTGGTTGCCCGGATTGACGCTTCCGCCGATTGAATCAACAGGCGACGGGCGTGGCGGCCGTTCGCTTCGCCCTCCGCTCGTGTTCCGCGTGAGCAACCAGACTCCCGCTGCCACGAGGATCACACAGCCGGCGATTCCGCCCAGCCACCAGCGCCGCCGGCGCTCGCGGTCCGCCGCGGGCAGCTCGTGAGTCAGTGCGCTCCTTGACTCCGGCGCGGCCAGTTTGGAACCGCTCGGCGTCATTGCGATGGTGGGCACGGGTCCGACGATTCGTCCGGTGGAGACCGTCGATTCGTCTGCCGGCCGCTGCGACTTCAACCAGGCCGCCAGCAAGTCGGCCAGGGCCTGCATGGAGGGGAACCGCCGGGACATGTCCTTCGACATCGCCTTCAGGCAGATGGCCTCCAGCTCGGGATCGATGCCCGGCCGGTGACTGGAGGGCGGCTCGGGTTCGTTGTTCTGAATCTGCGAGAGCACCGCGACCACTGTGCCCTCGAACGGCAGGCGGCCCGTCAACAGTTCGTACAACACGACACCGAGGCTGTAGATGTCGCTGGCCGGACCGATGAGCTCGGGGTCGCCGGCCAGTTGCTCCGGCGACATGTAGGCCGGCGTGCCGAGGATAGCGCCGCTCTGCGTCAGCCGCGAGTCGCCGGGGCTGGTCTTTCGCGCGAGGCCGAAGTCCATGACGATCGGCTCGCCGCCTTCATCGATCATCACGTTCGAGGGCTTGAGATCGCGGTGCACGATTCCGTGTGCGTGGGCGGCCTGGAGCGCCAGCGCGATCTTGCGCACGAGCAGTGCCGCCTTCCGCGCCGGCAGGGGCTTGCCGTTCTTGAGATAGCCGGAGAGCGGCCGACCGGGAATGTAGGCCATCGTCAGGTAATGGACGCCGTCGTGCTCACCGATGTCGAAGATCGGGCAGATGTTGGGATGCCGAATCGTGGCGGCGGTGCGGGCCTCGCGCACGAACCGCGCCCGCGCCTCGTCATCCCATTCGGAGAGATGCGGAACCTTGAGCGCGACCTCGCGGTCGAGATTCGCATCGTGAGCGAGATAGACGGCCCCCATCCCGCCGCAGCCCAGCGGCTGCAGGATGCGGTAGCGGCCGAACTGCTCCGGCAGCGAAGGAGCGGAGAGCGACATGTCCCGCGGGCGCCTCGATAAGCCGGCCGTGAGGGCAGGGGCTGGAGCTGTCCCATCACTCGTATCAGGTTCCTGAACCGCTCGTCAAATGCGCCGATATCCGGCAGGGAAGTTCAGTTCGCCCGAGCCGGGAACCTCGGGCGATGTGAAGGACCTCATGTGGGATCCCGCTGCACTCGAACGAGTTGGCCATCGTAGCTCAGAATCACGTCTTCCACTGCGGCAAGCGCAGTGGTGGGTCTACTGAAATCGCAACATGTCGCACATCCAGCGAGCGTCGGCTTTGCCCCGCCGTCGATCCCCGGTTAGAAAAGGTTCATGTCCGAACGCCTCGCCGAGCTGTTCGACCTTTTGCCGAGTTATCTCGGCAATCACGTGCTGATCACCGTGTCGGCACTGGCGCTGGGGGTGCTGATCAGCCTGCCGCTGGCCATTGCGGCGGTGCGGCGGCGACGGCTGCGGACGCCTGTGCTGGCGACGGTCGGCGTCATTCAAACGATTCCCAGCCTGGCGCTGTTCGCGCTCATGTTTCCGCTGCTGGCCGGGCTGAGTTGGCTGACGGCGCGGCTGGTGGGGCTGGAGTTCTCGGCTTTGGGGCGGCTGCCGACGATTGTCGCCCTTACGCTCTACAGCATGCTGCCGCTGTTGCGGAACAGCGTCGCCGGAATTCTGGACGTCGATCCGGCGTACACGGAGGCGGCCCGCGGGCTGGGGATGACGCCGCGGCAAACGCTGTGGCAGGTGGAAATCCCGCTGGCGTTGCCGGTGATGATCGCTGGCCTGCGGACCGCCGCGGTCTGGACCGTGGGCATGGCCACGTTGGCGACGCCCGTGGGGGAGCAGTGCCTGGGGAACTACATCTTCATGGGGCTGCACACGCAGAACTGGCTGATGGTGCTGTTCGGCTGCGTGGCAGCGGCTGGATTGGCGCTGGTGCTCGACGGCCTGATCGGCGGTCTGGAACGCGCCGCGGCCCAGCGGCGGCTGGCGCCGGCGCTGTGGTCCGGCGGCGCGCTCGTGGCCGTTGTGCTCGGGGGACTCTTGGCGCCGCAGATCGCAGCCGAGACCGCCCGCACGACCGCGGCGGCATCGCGGGTGGACCAACCAGCCGTGCGTTCGGCGGCGCAGACCCGTCCCCTCCGCATCGGCAGCAAGACGTTCACGGAACAGTACATCCTGGCCGAACTGGTCGCGGCCCGGCTGGAAGAGGCCGGCTTCGAAACGCAGCGAGTCGAAAGTCTCGGCTCATCGGTCATCTTCGACGCCCTCGTCTCCGGCGAGATCGATTGCTACGTCGACTACACCGGCACCATCTGGGCCAACTACATGCACCGCAAGGGCACGGCACCGCGGTGGAGCGTCTCGGACCAGGTCGCCGGCTGGCTGGCCCTCGAGCACGGCGTCCGCTGTCTGGGGTCGCTGGGCTTTGAAAACGCTTACGGGCTGGCGGTTCGCCGCGAGCAGGCGCGCGAACTGGGTCTCACAACCATCGGCGACCTCGCGCGACACGCCCCGAAGCTGCGGCTGGCCGCCGACTACGAGTTCCTCGGCCGGCCGGAATGGGACGCCTTGCGCGACGCCTACGGATTGAACTTCGCCGAGCGGCGGACGCTCGACCCCACGTTCCTGTACCGCGCGGCCGCCGCCGGCGAGGTCGATGTGATTTCGGCCTTCACCAGCGACGGCCGCATCGCCGCATTCGACCTGGTGGTGCTGGAGGATCCAATGGGGGCGATTCCGCCTTACGATGCGGTGCTGCTCTTATCGGCCTCGGCGGCGCGGCGGCCGGGCGTGGCCGAGGCGCTGGAGCCGCTCATCGGCGCCATCGATGCCGAGGCCATGCGGACAGCCAACCTGATGGTCGACCGCGCCGAAAAGAAGCGCACGCCGGCGGAGGCCGCACGGTTCCTGGAGCGCGAGTCGCGGCCTTGAGATGTCGCCGCTCGAGACGCCGCACATCACCCGCCGGTGAAGGCTCGGTGCTCGTCGGATTGCAGTCCTCGCATCAGGGCCTGCTGCACGGCCTGAGTGTCGCAGTCGAGCAGTGCCTGGGGATCGAGCCACAGACCTCCGAAGACTTGCGAACGGAACCACCCGTCATCGCCGGGCGAGGCCTCCGCGAAGCGATGCTGCTCACGGACCAGCCACACGACGCGCCGTTCCCGCAGCAGCACCACGACGTACTCCAGAACGCCCGCCTGCTCGTAATCCCGGCGCTTGCTGTGCATGTCGTAGGCGGCACTCGACAGTGCAACCTCCGCCAGCAGCTCGGGACCGCCGGTGACATAGCCCCGATCATCGATCCGGGCCTGCCCGCCGGCGGAGGCTTCAATCATGAGCAGGCCGTCGGGTTGAACTTCCGACCCCGCACCGAGAACCACTGTCGTGTTGCTCAGCGCCCGCGTCCCCGGCGTGGCCGCCTTGTACAGCTTGAGCCAGGTGATCAATTCGCCGTCGACGTCGCCATGATCGACCTTCAGCGGAGACGGCATGTAGACGACTCCTTCCACGAGTTCGGCCCGGATCCCGTAGGGCATTTGTTCGTATCGCTCGTGAAAGGTGGGCTGGTCGAGGTGATCGCCGACTTCCAGCGGCACGGGATCCGCAGCCTCGGCTGGATGGGCGGTGGTTAGAGAAGTCGCAGACATGTTGGACGCCCTCTTCGCAATCCACGCTCACATGAATTCTACTGCATTACAGGGACCATCGCAGCGTCGTCAGGTTTGTGTGCTTTCCTCAGCCGCCAGCTTATCGCGGGCCCGCCAGATCGATTCCAGCACCGCGTCGACGTACCGCTCGTCGGAAAAGGGGCTCGTGATGTACGACTTGAGCGCCACCACCGGTTCTCCGTACTCGGTCTCGCGGTAGCAGTCGGTCAGCGAGATCACCACGCCCTCGCCCGAGAGTGCCTCGGCCTGCATCAGTTCGTAGATGCGGCGGTTGTAGGCGTTGTGGGCCAGAAGCTGCTCGCGGTAGCGGGGGTCGCGCAGCTCGCGGTCGGGGACGGTGAAGGTGTCGACGCCCTCGGGATACACGCGGAACAGCGTCACCGTACCGAAATTGCCGCGGTTCATCACGTGCGTCGCCTGGTGCCCTTCCAGATGCTCGCGCAGCGCCTCCGCCATCGTCACCAGGTGTCCCAGCAGCGACCGCAGGCCGTCGCGGCCGAACAGCCGCAGGTTGGCGATCGCCGCCATTGGTCCGAAGCCGCTGCGTGTGGTCTCCAGCGTCCAGCGGCCGGGGTGGTACTGGCCCGACTGAAACAGGTACGGCGTCGCCCGCGGGTCGCGGGTAATCAGCTTGAGGTCGGCCGCGTCGCGGCAGACAAAGGCGCTGGAGACGTAGGGCGCGAAGCCGGTCTTGTGGAAGTCGATGCCCAGCGAATCGGAACGCCCCAGCTCGCGGATTCGCCTCGAAGCGCCCGCCAGCGCCCGCAGCGTGCGGTGCCGGAAGCCCAGCGGGTTCTCGTCGAAGTCGTAGTCGTTGAACACGCTCCACGCCCAGCCGATGACGGCGTCCGCGTGCACGTGCGGCGTGTAATCGAGCGAGAACGCATGGGCCAGCTCATCGCGGATGCCGCACACGGCCTTCAGGTCGTCGAGACCGAACGCGTCGGTCGTGCCCATGGTCGCCACAATGGCGGCGATGCGGCGGCCGTCCTTGAGCAGGTCTCGCAACTGCGATTCCAACAGGCACGGGACAATCTCGTTGTCGTCCGTCGTCGGTACCTGGATGACGGCTTCTTCGCCCAGCCCCAGCCAGTTCGCCACGCTATGGCAGGCATAATGGGCCTGCTCCGAACACACGAGCGCCGCAGAACCCGAGACGCCTTTGCGGCGCGTGCCGGGACACGCCTTCTCCAGTCCAATCTTCACCCCGTACAGCAGCGTCCCGGTGCCGCCAAAGGTGAAGACTCCGCCGGCGCGACCCGCGTCGTATCCAACGAGATCGGCGGCCATCGAGACGGCCTCGACTTCGGCGACGGCGACGCGACGAGAGGACTCGTCGCTGGCCAGGTTCGGGTTGTAAATCGAGGGCAGCAATCCGCCGATGATGCTGGGAATACTGGAAGACGGCACGACGTTGATCTGCGCCTTCGGATGCCCCCAGATGAACATGCCGGAGAGGTAGTCGACAAGCTGCTCCGAAACCTGCTCGAGCGACGCGGGGGCCTCGGCGATGCGGCTGCGGCGGGCGGCTTCATAGTCGAGTTCCTCGGGCTTGCCGAGCATCGGCGCCTGCGACTTCATCGCGTCGACGCGATCGAGCGCCCGCAGGAACGAGAAGACGAAGTACGCATCGTGGACGCGGTCCGAAACCGGTTGCGGAAACGCCTGCCGCAATGCGGCCACGATGTCTTCGTAGCGTTCGCTCATGGCACCCATCATAGCAATTGGATCTGCAGAGCGGTTGTCGCGATTGAACCTCGCCTGTTCCCGAAACGCTCACCTTGGCGGGTGCTGGTCAGCACGCGATACTGGCAATATCGCTGTTGCATTCCTGGATCTCCGCAACCGAGTTAATGACTGTGTCCCGTGAGACTTCCCCGCTGCCGGCAGCCGCGGGTCAACCGAAAGAAGCCTCCGCCGCCCGGCGAGACGGCGCGGCCTTTGACGCGCGGCCGCGTCGCTTCCGCACGTGGCGCTGGCGGCTGATGCTCGTGCTCGCGGGGCTGCTCGTCGGGCTCGGCCTGTGTGAACTGGCGCTGCGGTTTGTGGGCTACGGCGCGACCATTCCCTACGTGCCCGACGAATGGCTGGCGTCGCGGCTGCAGCCGGGGTTTCGCGGCTGGCAGACGCGCGAGGGCCGCGCCTTCATCGAGATCAACGATGAAGGCTGGCGCGACCGCCCCCACGCGAAAGCCAAACCGCCCGGGACGCTGCGGATCGCCGTCGTGGGCGACTCCTACGTGGAAGCCCTGCACGTCCCGCTGGAGGCGTCCTTCTGGTCGGTGCTCGAACGCGAGCTCTCCCAATGCTCCCGCATTCAGGAGCGGGTCGAGGTCTGCGCATTCGGCGTGTCGGGCTACGGCACCGCCCAGCAGGCGCTGCTCATCGAACGATACGTCTGGGAGTATTCGCCGGACATCGTCGTGCTGGCGGTCTGCACGGGCAACGATATCCAGAACAACAGCCGCAAGCTGGAGCCGGAAGGCGTCAAGCCGTTCTACAAGCTCGAGAACGACCGGCTCGTGCTGGATGTGGGTTTCCGCGAGCATCCCACCTACCGCACCGCCCGGACGTGGTGGGCCAGGTTCAAGTCCGCGGTCATTCAGCGCTCGAAGGTCGCTCAACTGGTGTACGACATTCGCCGCGGCTCTGCGGGAGCGTGGACGCCGGAGGGCGACGAGCCGGGACTGAGCTCCCAGGTGTATGTCCCGCCGGCCGATCCCGCGTGGCGGCGGGCGTGGGAGGTCACGGAGCGCTTGCTGCTGCGCATTCGCGACGACGCCGCGGCCCACGGCGCGCAGCTCGTCATCGTCACGCTGAGCAACGGCATTCAGGTCGATCCCCGCGCGGATGTCCGCCGGCGATTCGCCGAGCGGCACGGCGTCGACGATCTGTTCTATCCCGACGACCGGATTGCGGCCTTCGGAGCGCGCGAAGGCATCCCGGTGATCGTGCTGGCCCGGCGCTTGCGCGAATTCGCGGAGCGGCACAACCGGTTTGTGCAGGGATTTGCGAACGCGCAGCTCGGCCGCGGGCACTGGAATGAACTGGGACACCGTCTTGCCGGCGAATGGATCGCCGAGGCCCTGTGTGCGAGCTATGGCCAGCACTGACCCCACGCGCGAGTTCGCCCTCGACGTTGTCCGCCGCCTGAAAGACGCCGGCTTTCAGGCCTTGTGGGCGGGTGGCTGCGTGCGCGATCTGTTGCGCGGCGTGGCCCCAAAAGACTACGACGTGGCCACCGATGCGCGGCCCGCGCAGGTGCGGGAGTTGTTCGGCCGCCGCCGCACGGTGGCGGTCGGCGAGAGCTTCGGCGTAATTCTGGTCGTGGCGCCGCCGGGCGCCGGAAACGTCGAAGTCGCCACCTTCCGCAACGATCTGCAGTACGTCGACGGCCGCCGCCCCGAAGGCGTCGTCTTCAGCACGCCCGAAGAAGACGCCCGCCGCCGCGACTTCACGATCAACGGCATGTTCTACGATCCACTCACAGGCGACGTGCTGGATTACGTCGGCGGTCAGCAGGATCTGGAGGCCGGCGTCGTGCGGGCGATCGGCGATGCCCACGCCCGGATGTCCGAAGACAAGCTGAGGATGCTGCGCGCCGTGCGCTTCGCCGCCGCCCTGGGTTTTACGCTCGACGAGGCGACGGCCTCCGCGGTCTGGGAGATGGCCGATTCCCTCTCCGTCGTCAGCGCCGAGCGGATCGCCCAGGAACTCAAGCGAATGCTGGTCGACCGCCACCGCCGCCGGGCGCTGGAGCTGGCCCGCGAACTGGGGCTGTTGCCGGTCGTGTTTCCCGAACTTCGGTCGATGCTCGCTGAGGGGGCTTCCGCCGCGGACGAGTGGCAGGTGACGCTGGAGATACTGGAGCGGCTCGACAAGCCGGGATTCGAGCTGGCGATGGCGGCGCTTCTGCAAGCGGTCGCGGCGGCGGAGGAATCCACAGCCGCCGATGTGCGACAGATTGCGGGAACTCCGCGCGACATCTGCCGCCGCCTGCGGCTCTCCAACCGCGAGATCGAACACGTGGGCTGGCTGCTGGAGCACCGGCACGATCTGCAACACGCCCGGTCGCTGCCCCCGGCCGCAGTGAAACCGCTGCTGGCACACGCCTACGGCCGGGACCTGCTGACCCTGTCTCGCGCCCAGCGCGAAGCCCGCGGTGAGAATCTGGACGACGTCGAGTTCTGCGAAGACCTGTTGCGCCGCACCCCAACCGCCGAACTCGATCCGCCGCCCCTGCTAGGCGGGAACGACCTCATCCAACAGGGACACCAGCCCGGGCCGCAGTTTCAGCGCATCCTGCAGGCTATCCGCGAAGCCCAGCTCAACCGCGAGATCACGACCCGCGACGAAGCCCTGCGGCTGGCGGAAGCGCTGGCTGAAAGTCCGCCGCC
>JAHWKJ010000274.1 GCA_019347905.1 Planctomycetota bacterium | reverse complement strand
GTGCAATGACCGTTTAGCCGCGACTCGCCAGAGGAGCGCTCCGTGTGGCTTGTACGGTCGGTGCAGAGCGCTCCTCTGGCGAGTCGCGGCTAAACGTCGTCATTCGGATTTTATCGATCATGTTGCGTCCGCGGTTTATCTGGCTGGTGTTCGTCGTCGCCGTGGGCGTCATCTCAGCCGCCATGGGCTGGATGACGCACACCACGTTGCGGCTGGAGCAGGCCGAAATGCGCGCCGCGCGGCAGAGCGAAAGCGAGCGGCTGGCGCTGTGGCGGATGGATTCGGCCGTCGTTCCGCTCGTCGCGCAGGAGAGCGCCCGGCCGCCGTCGGAGTACCGCTCGTTCGTCGAGGCCCAGCACGCATACTCGAAGATGTTCTCGCGGATCGAGGCCGGCGAGATCCAGGTGCCCTCGTCGCTGTTGACGTTCCGCTCGCCGTACATCCGGCTGCACTTCCAGTTGCGGCCCGACGGCCAGTGGAGTTGCCCGCAGGTGCCTACCGGCAACATGCGCGACCTGGCGGAGGCAAACTACACCACACACGAGCGGATCGAGGCCTGCGCCCTGCAACTCGACGACTTGAAGGCTCACGTGCAGTGGGAAGAGCTCGACGCGGCGGTGTTCCGCAACGAAGCGCTGTGGTCGCCGCCCGAGGATGCCGTGACGCCGCTCCCACCGGCGCCGCAGCAGCCGCAGGCGGGCAACGTGATCGAGCAGCAGTTTCTTCAGCAGCAGGCGGTGCAGAGCAACCGCAGTTACTACGAGGCGCAGCGCCGCAACCAGGCGGTGGCAGCGAACGCCGCGCCTTTCCAGCAGCCGGCCGCTCCGCCGCTCCTCGACGAGCCGGGGCCGCCGCCCGAGGCCGTCGCGCCGCACCAGCAGCCGATGCGGGCGACGTGGGTGGGTGAGTCATTGTTGCTCGTGCGGCGCGTAGGCAGCGGCAAGGCGGATCTCGTGCAGGGCTGCCTGTTGCACTGGCCGGCCATCCGCGAGCGGCTCCGCGACGAGATCCACGACCTGTTGCCCGACGCCCGCCTGGAGCCGGCGCGGCACGAAGCGGACGGCGCTCAGCACTTGCGGCTCGCATCGCTGCCGGTGCAGCTGGTGCCCGGCCTGACGCCCATGGCGCAGGCGCCGTTTTTCTCGCCGCTGAGGATCTCGCTGGTGATCGCCTGGTCGGGCCTGGTGCTGGCGGCTGCGGCGGTCGCAATCCTGCTACTGGCGGCGGTGCGGTTGAGCGAACGCCGCGGAGCGTTTGTTTCGGCGGTCACCCACGAATTGCGGACGCCGCTGACGACATTTCAGCTCTACACCGAGATGCTCGCCGAGGACATGGTCTCCAGCGAGGAGAAGCGCAAGAGCTATCTCAATACGCTGCGGCTGGAGGCCGGCCGCCTCGGCCATCTGGTTGAGAACGTGTTGTCGTTCGCCAGGCTCGACGGCTCGCGCAGCCGTGCGCGGCGCGAGGACGTGCCGCTCACCGGTCTGCTCGCCCGCATGGAGGGCACGCTCGTCGATCGCGCCGAGCGGGCCGGCATGACGCTGGAGCTGACGTGGCCGGACGACGACCGGCTGGTTGCGTCCGGCGATGCCGGGGCCATCGAGCGGATCGTGTTCAACCTGATCGACAACGCCTCCAAGTACGCCGCGCCCGATGCCGCCGACCGCCGCATCCACGTGGAAGGTTCGCGGGTGGGTGAGCGGATCATGCTCCGCGTGCGCGACCACGGCCGCGGCGTCTCGCGCGGGCAGCGCCGCAAGCTGTTCCGGCCGTTCTCGAAGTCGGCCACGGAAGCGGCGCATTCCGCCCCCGGCGTCGGGTTAGGACTCGCGCTGTCGCGGCGGCTGGCCCGCAGCATGGGCGGCGACCTGTGGATCGACCGCACCGTCGGCGACGGGGCATGCTTCGTGCTCACGCTGTCGGCCGGGCAGAGCAATCGTTAGAAGCTGCTCCGGTTTCCCGATCGGGCCTGTCCAGCCTCGCTTGCCCGCATGGCCCGACCGGCAGAGTCCGATCCCTCATGTACGGCACTTCGCGTGCGGACAGATCGCGAACTCCTCGCTGGCGCTTCGGGTTAGTGTCTGCCACACCAACCCGAAGCGTCAGCGAGGACTCTTCCCGAGGCTTTGCGCGCGCAGTTTCAGACGACTCCAGGAAACGGCACCGATGGCAATTCGGCTTCTGATGCTGATGGCGACGACGACGCTGTTCGCCATCGCCTGGTCGCTCGACCGGCGTAGTGTGGATTTCAATCCACACGGCCAATCGCTTGAGACGCACGCAGCCGTCGAGCCGCGATCGCGTGGATTGAAATCCACGCTACGGGCCCCTCGCATGACTGACACCGTGCCCGTGACCGTGGAATCGCCGCCGGCGGAGATCGGCTGCGAGATTCCGCTGCCGGAGACGCTGGCACCCGGTGAATATCGCGTCGTTTCCAGCGAGGGCCGCGTGATTGAAGCGACCCTCTCGCAGGACGATCTCGAGTATCATGGCCTCGGGCGAACGATTGAGAAGCGGGACCTCTACATCACCGACGCGCCCGGCATCCGCTGGTACTTCATCCGCCTCGACACGATCGGTCCGGTCTTTCCGCTCGTGGAGCGGCCGCATGCCGAGCCGGTGGAGACCGGCGCACCGGCAGTCGAGCGGGCCGGTGTAGACGACTTCGGCCGCGCCTGCCTCCGCGTTGCGGATCGCTTCCGCGAGCGTACGGCGGACATCGCCCAGCGATGGGCCCGTGTGCTCGGCGAAATGGCGTACGCGGTGATTGAGCGTACCGCCCAGCGGGTGCTCGACGCCTGCGCCGCTGCGGTCGGGCAATGACCGACCCGGCGCTTGCGTGTACCGGCTCACGTTAGCGTCCGCCGGCGAACAGCGAACGCTGGTACTCCGCGAAGGTCACGTGCCGCACGCCGCGGCTGCCCGCGAACGATTCCCATTCGTGAATCAGACCGCGGTCGCGGGCGTCGAGCCGCCAGTGGAACTGGTGCTCGGCGCGCAGGTGCATCGCGGCTCCGCCCACTTCGCTTTCGAGCTCGACCTCGACGGGGACTCTTTGCAGCTCCCGCAGCCGCTCGTTCAACACGAGCCGCGCCTCGACACCCAGCGGGTGCGGATGCAGTACGTAGTTCAGCCGCGCGATCCAGTCCGCATACCGCAAATAAACCTCCGCGGCGTCGCGGCCCGTCTCGCCGCCCTCCAGACGCGCCCGGTACGACAGCCACGGCGAAGTGAGCGAGAGGATGCGTGCGGCCGCATCGTGGCGCACCTCGAACAGCGGCGAGAGCGTGAATTCGATCTGCTCGATGGCGGTCTGCGAACCCGCGTTTTGCCGCAGCCGCACCACGTGCATCCGCGTCTCGTCGAGAGCCGCCTTCAGCTTGAGGTGCACCTCGTCGAAATGCACCGTCGTCCACAGCGCGCGGCCGGTGCCCAGGATCCGAAATCGCTGCTGCGCCGGCTCAAAGATGATCACTTCGCCGTGCGATTCGCCTTCGACGTAATCGTAGACTTTCCCCGCATGGAACAGCGACAGGCTGCGCCCCAGCGGCGGCGATGCCCCGGCCGGCCCGCGCGTCAGATCGTACACGCGCGTGTAAACGCTGAAGTCTTGCGCGGCAGACGGCTCCGCCCACACGAGGCCGACGGCCGCGACCATAGCGGCGAGTCTGTACTGCATGGAGTGCACTTCGGCCGCAGCAGGCGGACCGCAAGCGGTCGCCGCAATGGGCCGGAACATTTGTCGCGAATTGTGGAGCGGACAATGGAGAGAGAGGGGCCGGACGATACCGGCTCACGACACACCATGCAAGAGGAATTGGATAACGCCCGAGTCCCGCTGGAAGGAACTCCGCACCAGACATCCCGCTACGACGGAAGTTCACTCCAATGGTGTTCGTCGAGAGCCGCTGCGGTGAACGCGCGAATTTCGTCGACGGTCTGCCGGGCCTGCCAATCGGTGGCCGTTTGTGCCGGAACACGAGTCCCTCGATGCGCGCGTGCCACTCTCGAAACCCCTCGGGCCACCAATCGATAAACTCGGTCGGCTCCAGAAACGCGGCGACGGTCTTCTGAAGCCGCAGGCGGTCTCCATTCCACTCCTTCAGAGAACAGACAATCGCCCGCAAACGTGCTGCGGACATGTCGCCTCCGTACAGCGGGTTATCCTTCACCACCGACATCGACCTCAAAAGAACTGTTCGGATCGAGATGATCCACCAGATCCTCGCTGGCTTCACCAAAGGCGGTTTTCGCCGCGTTGAACATGGCCTTGGCGCCCTCGAGATCGAGCATGCGATTGGCCAGCATCCCGCATTGAACGAAACCGATCCAGCGATGCAGCCTGGCGAGTGACCAGTCGTCTGCGCAGCTTTCGATGGTGCGGCACATCCATGCCAGATGCTTCGGTTGAAGGGCCGGCGGCAGGCCGGCATCGGGAGCATTCGATTCGCCGATCAGCTCCCGGCAATGCGCGGCCATCGCCGTCACCAGCAGACGCGTGTTTTCCATACGGTTTTCTCTTAAAACTTGCTGCTCAGAGACGATTCGTGAGCAGCAGGACGACCAGAACCAGCACGACCAGCCCCATCCCGCCGCTGGGCGCATAACCCCAACTGCGGCTGTGGCCCCACCGGGGCAGCGCACCCAGAAGCATCAGGATCAGGATCACAATCAGAATGGTCCAAAGCATGGCAAGTTCTCCAGGAAGGCAGTTTCAGAACGGGGTAGTTGATGTGTTTTCGATTGGGCGGCTCTATTGCCACCACAGCCTGGGATGAAGGACGGCATAGCCCCAGAGCACGATGCCGGCCCCGATGATCGACACGATCCACCCCTGCCAGGCGTCGCCGGAGAGCGAGAATGAAGCCCCCGATGCTCCCCAGATCGACCAGTACAGGAACCCGCCCACAAGGGCGCCGACAATTCCCAGAGCCATCGTCATCAGCAGGCTCATGTTCTGCCGCCCCGGAATCAGGAAACGGGCAATCAGCCCGACGACCAGCCCGCACAGGGCCCAGCTCACCAGCGTCATTACGCTCATCTGTCTCACTCCCTGGATGTCGATGGAGTTGACCGAACGTGCTCGCACGCTGCGGGACACGCTCGCATCAACGGATTTCTGCCGTTTCGTAAAGAATCACCGGCACGGCTGCGGCCGCGGGGAACAGCACGCGCACGGTCGTTCCGATGCCCACGCGGCTTTCCACCTGCAGGGCCGCATGATGCTCGGCGACGATCCTGCGGATCGAGGCCATTCCCAGCCCGTGCCCGTCCGGTTTCGTCGTGTAGTGCCGTTCGAACAAGTGATCCCGAGTCTCCTGGTCCATGCCGCACCCGGTGTCGCTGACGATGAGGCAGACGTACAGACCCGGATGCATGTCCTCCGCGAACAGGGCGTCGCGAAGGGCTGCGGCGTCGAGCCGGACCTGGCCGGTCGTCACGGTCACGGCGCCCCGCTGATCGCCAATCGCCTGCGCGGCGTTGACGACCAGGTTCAGCACCACCCGCCGCATGTCGCCGGGCGAGATCTCGATCGCCGGCAGGTCGGCGGCGAGATCGAACTGCAACTCGGACGTCGCCGGCACGCTGGAGTTCAGCAGCGGGACCATGTCCCGCACGTGCGCCGAAAGGTCGCTCGCCATCCACTTCAGGTCCAGACGATCCGGCCCGTGCGCTTCGGCCGGCGCATGTCCGCTCTCCGCAAGCAGCCGCTCGCACATCTCGCTGGTGTGAATGCACGCCGCCTGAATCTGCCGCAGCGTCGTGACCGCCCGCGACTCCTTGGGCAGCGATGCGCCGGCGACTTCGGACAGCAGATGCAGCGTGTTCAGGACGTTTCGGAAATCGTGGACGAGTTCGCCGAGCTCGCGCCGGGCATCGTGGCGGCGGCCGGCGGAACTCAGGCGCGGGTGTTCGTCTTCGGGTCGATTGTGTCCGTGCTCGTTGGTCGAAGTCCTCGACATTACTGAGCCTGCTTTCGTCATGAATTGCGGGGGGACATGTTGCTCCAGGTCCATTCAGAAATGTGGTCGGCGAGCTGAAACACCTGCACCATCGTGCCGGTCGTGAAGACTTGCATGACGGCGCCGGTTGTCGTCGCGACTTCGGCGGCGCTTTCGCGCACGGCCACGCCGGTGATCCGCTCAATTTCCTGCCGCAGTTCGCCGACGGAACACTGAAACAGCTCGCGGTGAAACTCCCGCACCTGGGCGGCGCCCTCGGGGGTGCAGGACAGGGCCTTCTCGGCCGGCGAGAGGGCCTCGTGCAGCGTGACCACCAGCATGCCGTCGCTCAGGACGACGGTCACCGATTTCGGTGCGTGGCCGGTCCGCTGCTGTTGAAAATTGCAGATCGCCAGCGCGACCTGCTGGGCCATCGTGGTTCTGGTGTCGTTCATCAGTTCATCCTCCCGTCGCGACATCCTCCTGCGGCGCGGCCGCTTGGCAGGGCGTCATGGTCCGTTCAGCGCACGTGGGAAGCCGCCTCTGGCGGGATGGCCGGCATGCGTGAAGGCCAAAAAAAAACCGACGTGGTCCGCTCACCGGTTTCCGGTGAACAGACCACGTCGGTTTACTCTTCAGCCGGCCCCCCGGCCCGGCCGGGTTGCCGCTCATTCAGTCTTCCGACAACGCAAACTCAACTCGTCGTCAGAGGCTCCTCCGTACTTCGGGAAGATCCCTCGTCCATAGATCACTCTAACAACGGCGGGGCAATTGTCAAGGGACTTCCACGATGGTATTCTGCGTGTACCATGAAGACTCAAGGGGAGCTTGAAGCCTCCATCTGTGAGGGGGTCGCGCGCTTCGAGCAGGAATACATGGGCCGCGGGCCGAAGGACATTCGTGCGCACCTGCTGGGAGATCTGCTCGTGGTCCGCCTGCACGGCGTCTTGACTGCGGCCGAGCAGCACCTGGTCAAAACGCTTCCCACCGAGAAGGGCCGCGATCTCCTCAAGCAGGTCCGCACGCACCTCATCGAAACGGCACGGCCGCTGATGGAGGCGATGGTCGAAGGCATTGCGGGCGTTAAAGTCGTCAGCCTGCATCACGACATCAGCACCGCGACGGGCGAAGAGGTCGTGCTCTTCACACTGGCCGAGGCCCCGCCGCTCCGCGAGACCAGGAAACGTTGAGGCCGATCGCGCGCTGAATCTACTCCTTCGACATCGCCGCGGCCACGGCGCGCGACAGGCGGCGCATGGCTTCTTCGATGCCTGCGGGCGTCTGGACGCCGTAGCTGAGCCGCATCTGGTGCCGCGGACGGTCGGCGGGCGGACCCGCATAGAACAGCTCGCCGGGAACGTACATCACTTCTTCGCCATGAACGGCCCGGCGAAACAGCTCGCTCTCGAAGCCTGTGTCGATGTGCTCCGGCAGTGTCATCCACACGTACAGTCCGCCCTGCGGGTGCACCCATTCGACGTCCGGCAGGTTTCCGAACCAGCGGTCGGCGGCAGTGAGCATCGCGTCCCGCTTCCGCCGGTACGAGTCGCACACCAGCCGCACGTGCGAGCCGTACAAATCCTCCTCGAACACCGTCGAAAGCAGGTGCTGATTGAAGTTGGCCGAGCCGAAGTCCTCATTGCCCTTGCGGTCACAGATGGGGGCGATCAGTTCCTGCGGCAATACGCCGTAACCGACGCGCAGGCCTGGTGAAAAGCTCTTCGAGAATGTTTGGGCGTAGATCACGGTCTCGCCTGTCGGGTCGAAGCTCCACACGCTGGGCAGTTGCGGCCCGTCGTAATGCAGCTCCCGGTATGCGGCGTCTTCGAGAATGAAGATCCGCCCCGCGTGGGACCAGCGCCGAGCCAGCTCCACAGCCTCTTCGCGTCGCTCCAGCGAGAGGCTGATGCCGCTGGGATTCTCGAAGTAGCTGACGAGATAAATCAGCTTCACACGGGCCAGTTCGCCGGCGACGTCGAGCCGCACCAGTTCCGACTCCAGCGCGTCCATCCGCATGCCGTCCTCGTCCGTGGCGATCGGCACGGCCCGCGCCCCGAGGCCGTTCAACACGCCCAGAAAGACGAAGTACGTGGGAGCCGCCACGAGGCAGATGTCGCCGGGATCGAGCAGCACTTCGCCCACCAGCGACAGAAGCTGCTGCGATCCGGTGGTGAGCACGAGTCGCCCGGCGTCGAGGCCGACCCCCCCATTCCCCCCCTTACTAAGGGGGGGCAAGGGGGGTGGGCGGCTTTCCAGATGCGCGAAGTGGTGCAAAAGCTGCCGCCGGA
>JAHWKJ010000779.1 GCA_019347905.1 Planctomycetota bacterium | reverse complement strand
GGTGAACCGATCCAGTTCGTTTCCGTGAGCGCCGGCTTCCGGTACACGTGCGGTCTCGCCGAAGACGGCAAGGCGTACTGTTGGGGAAGCAACTCATATGCGGCGCTCGGCACGGACGCGGGTGGCTCAACGCGCGAACCCGTTGTGGTCTCCGGCGGACTCGCATTCGCCTCGATCAGCGGCGGCGTCGGCGACTACAACTGGGAGAGCGAGAACTTCGGAGACCCCGAAGGCCCCCACACTTGTGCGGTCACGGCCGACGGCGATGCCTATTGCTGGGGCGCCAACACGTACGGCCAGCTCGGACATGGCGAGTTCTGGGGAGCCGATAGCCCGATCCCGGTCGAGGGTGACCTGACTTTCAGCATGCTGAGCGCGGGCGCCTGGCACACCTGCGGACTCACGGCGGACGGCGCTGCGTACTGCTGGGGCTGGGCGACTACTCTCGATGGCTTCGACAGCCCCTCGCCCGTGGCCGTGCCCGGCGGACTGACCTTCAGCACGATCACGGCAGGCAGCGCCTGGAGCGGGCCGGGCACATGCGCCCTCACGGCAACCGGGACCGCCTACTGCTGGGCCACGAATGGCGAACCCACGGCCGTCGAGGGGAATCTCAGCTTCGGCACGCTGAGCATCGGCTTCGACCATGTCTGCGGCGTAACGACCGACGGGGCGGCGTACTGCTGGGGCAACAATACGTACGGGCAGTTGGGTGACGGGTCGACCATGTCGGCGTCCGATGCCGTGGCCGTGGCGGGTGGCCTGACCTTCACGTCAGTGAGCGCAGGGACCGAGTTCTCCTGTGGAGTCGTCTTCGATGGCGCTGCCTATTGCTGGGGGTCGAACGCGGACGGCCGGCTCGGCAATGGCTCATCCGACGCGCAGGTCGAGACGCCCGTAGCCGTGGCCGGCGGCCTGGCATTCACTACGGTCGATGCCGGCGAGGACCACGCCTGCGGCATGGGCGTCGACGGGATCGCCTGGTGCTGGGGCGGAAACGCATACGGCGAGCTCGGCGACGGGTCGACCGCGTCCAGCAACGTGCCTGTGAGGGTCGCCCGCCAGCCCTAGCGCGGTGCCCAGATCGAAGGGCGGCGGCGTCTCGCGGCGGGCCGTCGCCCTTCGCTCTTCACCTCCGACCTGGCCGGCGGTGGGCGAGCAAATCGTGGCGGACCGTCCGTCCAACTGAAGCGTGCAAGTGCACCGCCCCACCGTCTCTTTCGCGGCCCGGGACGAAGCAGGAAGACCACCTGCCCCACACTTCGACTCGGAGACCCCAGATGCGCACGCTTCCAGTGCCCCAGTCCGGCTCACGAGCGACCACGTCTGCCGGAGTCGCCGTCGCGGCTCTCATCGCATTCCTCGCCATCGGATGCGATGCGAATTCGGATCCGGCCGGCGTTCCGGATCTCGCCCTCCCGTCGCATACGGAAGCGACTTACTCCGACTGGTCGGAGCCGGTTCACCTTGGGCCGGTCGTGAACACGCAGGTAGCGGAGGCCTATCCCGCGGTATCCTCCGACGGCCTCAGCCTCTACTTCACCGGAGGCAACAAGCTCGGCGGCAGCGGCGGCCGCGATCTGTTCGTGACGCGTCGCGCCAGCATACATGAGCCCTGGGGAACGCCGCAGAACCTTGGCCCGACGATCAACACCAGCGGGCACGACAACAACGCGCGGCTCTCGCGGGACGGCCACCGTCTGTACTTCTCGAGCAATCGCGACGGCTTCGGCGGGTTCGATCTGTACGTCTCGCGCCGCCGCGACAGCGGCGACGATTTCGGCTGGCAACCCGCCGTCAACCTGGGTGCGGGGGTCAACTCGTCCGCCGATGAGTGGGATGCCACGCTATTCGAGGAGGACGGGACGGAATCGGTGTTGCTCTTCTTCACCTCCGCGCGCGGCGGCACGACCGACATCGACGTGAGCTCGCTCCAGGAGGACGAGACCTTCGGCCCGGGCGTTTTGGTGGTGGAGCTGAGCAGTCCGGCGAACGACGAGC
>JAHWKJ010000273.1 GCA_019347905.1 Planctomycetota bacterium | reverse complement strand
AGTGTGGCTCGACCTACCTCTCGCCGCCGTCGCCTACGGGGCCGCCCGCTGTTCGTTCCGCCGGGGGGTTGGGGCGGGGGTTTATAGCCGACCCCGCCGCGGGTGCAAAGACGGCTTGGCTGGTTTTTTTCTGGGGCGTCGTGTGGTTTTCAACCCACACGATGGGGCGTTTCGCCGTGTGTTTTTAAAACCACACGACGTCGCCGCGTTGCTTTTCAGGCGAGCGTCTGGCAGAGTGGGCGATACGGTGACCGTGGCTGGGGCAGGGAAAGCCAGAGAGAAGGTCCGGGCGCAGCGCGGTTGTTCGCACGCGCGGCGCGCCCCGGCCGCACGAAACGCCATGCCCCAGTCACACGCGAACTCACCCACGTCGACTGGGGCATCGCGGAAGAACAATTCACGTCGCCGATGGTTTGAAAGCGGGCGCGCAAAGCGACGGGCTCACTGGCTTTCCCTGCCCCAGCCACGCTTCTCGTTTCATGCCGACTCCCGCGGAGCTTTGCCGTGCCCTCTCAATCTTCATGTTTAGTGTACCGCCCTTGCTTCCGCGGCGGGCTGCTGTTGTGTTTCGCATCCACGCTCTGCGGCGGCGAGCCGAACTTTCCGCGGTTTGAGGAGCGTGTCATCGATCCGCACGCGGGCGACGTGGTGTATGCGGTGACGCTCGCCGACGTCGACGGCGACCAGCGCGACGATATCGTCGCCGTCACCGAGAATCGCGTGCTGTGGTACCAGGCCCCCGATTGGCAGCGGCGGGTGATCCTCGAAGATCAGACCGAGCGCGACAACGTGGGCATCGCGCCGCTCGACATCGACGGCGATGGCAAAGTCGACTTCGCCCTCGGCGCCGGCTGGACGAAGATCGGCACCATTCAGTGGCTCTCGCGCGGCGACTCGCTCGACGAGAAATGGCGGGTGCACGAGATCGGCCGCGAGCCCTGGCTGCACCGCATGCGCTTCGCCGACGTTTTGGGAAGTGGAAAGCCGCAGCTTGTCATCTCGCCGCTGAATGCCACGCAGGGCGAGGGCGTGCGGCTGACGGCCTTTGCAATTCCGGCAGACCCCGCGTCCAGTCGCTGGCCGCCCACCATGCTCGACGACACGCTCAATCGCATGCACAACCACTGGCACGTCGATCTCGACGCCGACGGCTCGGTGGATACGCTCACCGCCAGCCAGGAAGGCGTACACCTGATCCGCCGCACGCCCGACGGATTTTCAAAGACGAAACTCGGCACCGGCGCCGTCAGCGAGAAGCCGGAAGAGAGCGGCGCCGGCGAAATCAAGACGGCCCGGCTGAAGGACGGCCGGCTGGTGATCGCCACCATCGAGCCGATGCACGGCAACCAGGTGGCGATTTACACGCGCCCGGCCGGCGGCGCGAACGGTCTCTGGGAGCGGCACGTGGTCGAGACGGAACTCGTCCGCGGCCATGCGTTATGGGCGGCCGACCTCGACGGCGACGGCTCCGACGAACTGGTCGTCGGCCACAGCAATACGAAAGCCGGCGAGGACCTGCCGCGCGGCGTGTATGTCTACGATGCGACCAACGCCGATGGCACACGCTGGCAGAAGCACGTGCTGGATGAAGGCGGCGTCGCGGTGGAAGACGCCGTCGTGGGAGAACTCACGGGCGACGACCGCCCCGACATCGTCGCCGGCGGCCGCTACACGCACAACGTGAAGCTGTACATCAACCGCGGCACCAACGGTGAGTGATCGCCGTGACGAGAGCGACGATGGCACGTGGATCGAACAGGGCCTTCGGTGTGCGACCGCTCGTCTGGCTGGTCGTGTTCGTGGTGCTCGTGGCGGCTTTTGATGTCGCGTATGTCATCGCCGGCCGAGCTTATTCCGGAGCAGCGGTTGTGCTTTCGTCGCTGGTTCTGGCGTTTGCGTTCATCTGCTGGGCCGTCGCTGATGCGCGCCGCATGCGGGGCTTGCCGTGCTACGACTTCGGCTTCTTCCTGACAGTGCTGTACCCGGTTTCGGTGCTCATCTATCCCTTTTGGTCGCGGGGGCTGCGTGGCCTGATGCTCATGCCCGTCTTGATCATTCTGATGCTGGCTCCATCACTGTGTGTGCTTTTGGTGTGGCGTCTCTTGTACGCGTAGGAGTGACGAATGCCGCCGGAGATCGCTTCCTGTGTGACGCCGAGATTCAGCCGTCGCCGCATGCTGGCCGCCCTGACCGGGCTGGGCGTGGGGACGGCGGCGTTTCAGCGGGCGCTGGCGTCGCAGGCGGAGCAGGCGCGTGAAGTGACGCCGCAGATGATCGCCGAGGCCGAATGGATCGCGGGCATCGAGTTCAGCGAACACGATCGCGAGTCGCTCGCCCGCAGCGTGAACCGGCTGCTGGACGACCTCGAGGCGATTCGCTCCGTCGAGCTTCAGAACGCGGTCCCGCCAGCGGTGGTGTTCGAGCCCGCGCCCTGGCTGCCGCCGGCGGTCTTCGGCGACCGCGGTAAAGTGCAACTCCGCGAGAAGACGCCGCCGCCCAAACCCGCCGACGACGACGACCTGGCGTTCCTCCCGGCCGGCGAACTGGCGGCGCTGGTCCGTACGCGGCAGGTGTCGTCGGTCGAATTGATGAAGCTATATCTCGAACGGCTGAAGCAGTACGATCCAGCGCTGTTGTGCGTGGTGGAACTGACCGAGGAGCTGGCGCTGCGTCAGGCCGGGCGGGCCGACCGCGAAATCGCCGCCGGCCGCTATCGCGGGCCTCTGCACGGCATTCCCTGGGGGGCGAAGGACCTGATCGCCGTCCCCGGCTATAAGACGACGTGGGGGGCGCTGCCCTTCAAAGACCAGCAGCTCGATGTCACCGCCACCGTCGCGCGGCGGCTGGACGAGGCCGGGGCGGTGCTCGTCGCCAAATTGTCCCTCGGGGCGCTGGCCATGGGCGACCGCTGGTTCGGCGGCATGACGCGCAACCCCTGGAATCCCAAACAAGGCTCCAGCGGGTCGTCGGCCGGCTCGGCCGCCGCCACCGCCGCGGGGCTGGTGGGCTTCGCCATCGGCAGCGAGACGCTGGGCAGCATTATTTCGCCCTCGAAGCGCTGCGGCACGACGGGGCTGCGGCCTACGTTCGGCCGCGTCAGCCGTTACGGCTGCATGACGCTCTCCTGGAGCATGGACAAGCTGGGCCCCATCTGCCGCAGCGTCGAAGATTGCGCGCTGGTGCTGGGGGCGATCCATGGTTTCGACGGCCTCGACCCGTCCGCCGTCGATCGGCCGTTCCACTGGCCGCTCGCCCGCGATCTGAGCAGCCTCCGCGTGGGTTACTTCGAGAGCGACGAGCCGCTCGAAGCCCGCGGCGATCTGGCCGTGCTGCGCGAGCTGGGCGTGAAACTGACGCCGATGAAACTGCCCGACGATTACCCGGTGTCGGCGCTCGATATCATCCTCGATACTGAAGCGGCGGCGGTCTTCGACGAGCTGACGCGCAAGGGCGTGACCGAGGGTCTGAATTCGTGGCCGGGCGTGTTCCGCAAGGCCGCGTTCGTGCCGGCGGTGGAATACCTGCGGGCCAACCGCATCCGCACGCTCCTCATGCACCAGATGGAAGAGGTGATGTCGGCGGTCGACTGTTATGTGAACGGCGATGATCTGACGCTGACGAATCTCACCGGCCATCCCACGGTCGTCATGCCGGCGGGCTTTCAAATGGCCGACGGTGTCGAGACGCCGACGTCGATCACCTTCACCGGCCGGCTGTACGGCGAAGCGGAACTGCTGGCGGTTGCGCACGCCTGGCAACAGTCCACCGGCCACCACCTGAAGCGGCCGCCGATGGCTGGTTGAGGGTTTAGGGGCGGAGCTGCGTTTAGCAGCGGGCCGCGCGGCCCGCTGGGCCGCGGCTAAACGGACCACCACCCCACAGGGTGAACACGACGGGGTCAGACCCCTTTGCGGCCGGACAGTTCTCGAAGTTGGAACGCGCACAGTCCGCAAAGGGGTCTGACCCCTTCACACCGAGCGCAGCATCTCGATCAGCCGCTGAGCGGCGGCTTCGGCGAAGGCGGCGTCGTTGATATGCGCGTCCAGTTCGATCAGCTCGACGTTGGCGCGGTGCTGCCGGACGGCCTCGAACAGCGCTTCGCGAGCTTCGGGAGCATCGAACGGCTGCCCCTCACGGTCGATCGCTGAAACGCCTTTGAGCGGCAACACGAGCACCGTCGGACCCGTAGCGGCGGCCGCCTTGCGGGCAATCTCTTCGCCCAGCCGCCGGTTTTCCTCGGTTGTCGTTCGCATCAGTGTCACGGTGGGGTTGTGGTGGTAGAACGTGCGGCCGCGGAACGTCTCGGGCACTGTCTCGGGCGGACCAAAGTTGACCATGTCCGTTGCGCCCACGGAGATCACTTGCGGCACGCCCTTCTTTCCGGCCGCCGTCAGCCGCTCGGGGCCGGCGGAGAGCACGCCGCCCACCAGTTCGTCGGCGAGCTCGGTTGTCGTGATGTCGAGCACGCCCACGATCAGCCCATCCGCAATCAGCGATTCCATGGCCTGTCCGCCGGTGCCGGTGGCGTGGAACACCAGCACCTCGTAGCCGGCGTCTTCCAGCACCGCGCGGGCCCGCTCGACGCAGGGTGTGGTGACGCCGAACATCGTCGCTGCAATCAAAGGCCTGTCGCCTTTCGCTTCAGCTCCCTTGCCAGGGGCGGAAGTTGCGGTCGCCGAATACTTCACCAGTCCCGCCATCGCGGCCGCCGCCTGTCCCAGCACCAGGCGGCTGATGCGGTTGATCCCCGAGATATCGACGACCGCGTTCAGCATGAAGACGTCCTTGTCGCCCACGTACGGCCGCACCTGGCCGGAGGCGAGCGTGCTGACCATGACCTTCGGCACGCCCAGCGGCAACGCGCGCATAGCCGCCGTGGCGATCGTGGTGCCGGCCGAGCCGCCCAGCCCCAGCACACCCGCGACGCGTCCGGCCGCGTGCTCCTGCCGGATGAACTCTGCGGCGCCGCGCGCCGCCGCTGTGACGGCTTCGCCGCGATCCTTTCGCTCGCGGACCGCCGCCAGTGATGTGCCGCCCGCGCGGAAGACAATGTCCGCATCGACGTCGGCGGCAATCGCGGGTTCGCCGAAGCCGCCGGTGTTGACGACGCGCGTCTCGACGCCGGCTTCGTGCAGGCAGTCGCGCACAAAGCCGGCTTCAACGCCTTTGGTATCGAGCGTGGCGAAGAGATACACGGGCATGGCGAAGCTCATCCTGCGTGTTCGGAATCGCGAAAGATTACGCCTCAGCCGCGGCGCGCATCTTCTCCAGACCGATGCGGGCGACCTCCCGGGGGTCCTGCTCCCACAGGTCGCGGCGGAACAGTTCCAGCGACAGCCAGCGGCGGTAGCCGACCTTGCGCAACACGTCGCAGTACTTCTTCAAATCGACGCAGCCGTCGCCGGGCATGACGCGGTCGGGATCGTGCTGCTTCTCGGGCGGCGGATCGGCCGGTGCGTCGTTGAAATGCGAGATCGCGATGCGGCCGGCTTCGAGCTTGAGGATCGACTCCATCGGCCCGCCGCCGCGAAAGCAGTGGAAGGGGTCGAGCACCATCGTCGCCTCTGGATGTCCGCAGCCGTCGACGATCCGCAGTGCATCTTCGATCGTGTTGACTTCTTCCGCGAAACCCAGGTACTCCATCGCCGGCCGCACGCCGTACTCCAGGCCCAGCTCCAGCAGTTTGCGGTAGTTCCTGGTGCCGAGATCGTAATCGACCTTCCCCAGAGGCGGACCGGCCACGCAGTGGATCGCCCCCACGTGCGCCGCCTGATCGAGCCGACGGCGGATCTCGTCCATCGCGCGGGTGTATTCCTCGCCGGTCGTGTCCCACCAGCCCTTGAGAAAGATCGTGGTCGGCACGGCCAGGCCCGCGTCGTCGAGCGCCTGGCGAATATCCGCCAGCGTCCCACCCTGTGAAAGGTGCAGGTCGATATCGTCGTGCCACAGTTCGATCGCCGCATACCCCACCTCGCCCGCGATGCGGATCTTCTCGAGGATCGGCGCCGGCTTGATGGTGCTGGAATTGAGACAGTAGAGGAAGTCAGGCATGGGTATGCGGTTTGGCGGCTAGACCTCACTTCTTCTCCGAGAAAAGTTCCCGGAGCAATGTTCGAATCCGGCTAAGAACGCGCTTCTTGACGCGACCGAAGCTCCGCAGAACGATGGCTTGAGCGAGCGTATAGACTTTGTCGACGCGGACCGTACCTGGACGATTCAGATGGCCGGCACTGAGGTCCGAGTTGGTGATCCGCAAAGAGTACTTGCTGCGGATAGGCTGCGAAGTCATCGCGACAACGATCACGTCGGGCGTCTGCCGGTTCCACTCGTTGTTCGAAAGGACGATGACCGGCCGTTTCTTGTGACTCGACAGATCGGTAAACGGAACCGGAACGAGAACGATTTCGCCCTGATCAGGCATCGTTCCAATCCTCGTCGTCGAGTGGGTTGTCCCAGAATCCCAGGCTGCTCTCGGAAGCCCGCAGCAGTCCGGCCATGTCATTATTTCCATCAAGCACGACGACGGATACCACGGACCCTTTGGGATATGGAACGCTGAACTCCACCCGGCCGTTCTCGTCGACCTCGACCTCATAAACCAATGCAGTTCGTTGAACAGACATTGCAAAACTCCAGCGTTCCAATTGAGTCAGGACAGCAACTTCGTCGGCCTGATAAACAGACCCCCATCCACTTGGAAGTACGCGCAAAGACGTTCAACGTGCCGGCGCGTCAACTCGCGCTCGCCGCTCAGCACGGCTGAGAGAGTGGCGGAACCGATGCCCACCGCCCGCCCCAGTTTCGCCAGTGTCAGGCCATTCTCGTAGATGAGAAACTGCAAGGCTTCCACGTCGGACACGTCGGCGATGGCATGCCGCTCGTCCTCGTAGCGCTCGATCAGCACCGACAGTACGTCGAGGTAGTCTTGCTCATCGCGCGTCAGCCGTGCGCGAACCGCGAGACGATTGGCAATCTCCGTGGCACGGTCCAATTGCCGCTCCGAACGGATCGGACGAAGAGGGAACGCCTCGACGAGTTCTGCATACCGGTCCGTTCTTGTCGCCATGGTGGCTATCCTTTGCAGTCCGCCTTCCAATCGCCCCGCATGTATTCTCGATGCGTCAGCACGTTTCGAATATACACCTTCCGACGGTTGAAATGGATCGCAGCGACAAGATGCTGGTCGTCTCACTCGAAATCGACTACGGATTGGCTTCGACACGTCGCACCTCGACGAAGTAGGCGCCGCGTGAGGTGCCATTTGCCGATTGCAACCAAGTCTGCATTCTGGCGGGGCCGGCTTGCAATTCGATCTCGAGCGTGGCGGCCGTCGCGCCCTCTGCAACGTCGGCTGAGGCTTCGACATCGCCGATCGTCACCCGCGCCCGCACCGCTTTCAGCGCCTCGCCTACGTGGCCCGGACGCGTGCGGAGCGTGATTTCGTAGCGGCCGCCGCGCGCCACGTCGACCGCCCACCAGCCGTTGGCTTGCGGGTCGCGCGAGATGCTCGCCTGGTTCCAAGGCACTTGGTTCTGGTCCGCGTGCCAGTCGTGGCAGGTGAAATGGGTGGGGTTGGCTTCCGGAGCGCCGAGTACCAGCCGCGAGTAATCGTCGAAGCGGTCGTCGATGTGCGCCCACCACTTGTCGTACTCGGCGCGCAGCCGCTCGACGACCTCGGGATGCGCGGCGGCCACATCGTTTTCCTGAGCGGGATCACTCGTCATGTCGAACAGCTCACGGCCGCCCACCAGCCGCCAGCGGTCGGTCATCACGGCCGATTTGCGCCACTTCTCCGGGTGCTCGATCCGCTGCGAGTGCACGACCAGCGTGCGGTCGGGAGCCGGTGCGGCCCTCCGCATCTCGGGGAGCAAGAGGGAAACGAGACTCCGCCCGTCGAGGTCCAGATCGTCCGCCAATTCGATGCCGCACAACTCCGCCAGCGTCGGCAGCACGTCGATGTGCGCCGTCAACTGGGAGATATCGCGGCCGCCGACGAGTCCGCCGGCCGGCCAGTGAATGAAGAATGGCACGCGATGCCCGCCGTCGTACTCGCTGCCCTTCTGGCCGCGCAGGCCGGCATTGAAGCCGCCGCGCCCGGCGCCGGCGGCGGTGCCGTTGTCGGTGGTGAAGATCAAAAGCGTGTTCTCCGCGAGGCCCAACTCCTGGAGCCGCTTTTCGAGCCGCAGCACGTTCTCGTCAATGTTGGCAATCATGCCGTAGAACTCGGCCCGCGGCGACGGCACAC
>JAHWKJ010000272.1 GCA_019347905.1 Planctomycetota bacterium | reverse complement strand
AAAGTCGCCGTGCACCTCATCTACACCTGGAGCGACAATGCCCTCAAGGTGACGACCAGGGACGACGTGCTCAACCCCAACGAGTGGCAGCACGTGTTCGTCACTTACGACGGGTCGAGCAAGGCCGCGGGCGTCACCGTGTATGTGAACGGCAAGCCGCAGCCCCACGAGGTGAACGCCGATTCGCTTTCGGCTACCACGGTGACAGACACGCCGCTGCAGCTCGGCAAGCGGAATCCCGGCTCCCCGTTCACCGGCGGCTCGGTCGACGACATGCGGATTTACGGCCGCACGCTCTCCGAGCGGGAAGTCGCGATGCTGGCCGGCAGCGATCCCATCGGACCGATTCTGGCGCTGGAGCGCGACAAGCGATCGCCCGAGCAGATTGCAGCGCTGCGGTCGCACTACCTGCAGAACGTGGATGAAACGTACCGCGGACTCGCCGACACCCGGCAGAAGCTGGACGCGGAGCACAAGACGATCGAAAGCCAAATGGCAACGACGCTCGTGTTCCGCGAGCGGAAAGAACCCAAGCCGGCGTACATTCTCATCCGCGGTGAATACGACAAGCACGGCGAAGAAGTCCCGCGGGCGACGCCGGCGTTCCTGCCGCCCTACCCGGAAAGCGCGCCGCGCGACCGGCTGGGCCTCGCAAAGTGGCTCTTGAGCGACGCGCACCCGCTGACGGCCCGCGTGGCGGTGAACCGCTTCTGGCAGCAGTGCTTCGGCACGGGCCTCGTGAAGACGAGCGAAGACTTCGGCTCACAGGGGCACTGGCCGAGCCATCCGGAGCTGCTCGACTGGCTCGCTGTGGAGTTCCGCGAAAGCCCACGGGTTGCAACCCGTGGGCTTGGCTGGAACATCAAGCGGCTCATGAAGCTCATTGTCATGTCGGCCGCGTACCGGCAGGACTCGCGGACGACGCCGGAGCTGGTCCGCCGCGACCCGGAGAATCGGCTGCTAGCCCGCGGTCCGCGGTTCCGGCTCGATGCAGAGATGCTCCGCGATCAGGCGCTCAAGATTGGAGGTCAGTTGGTCGAGAGGATAGGCGGCCCGAGCGTGAAGCCGCCGCAGCCGGCGGGAATCTGGGAGGCCGTGGGCTACAGCGGCTCCAACACGGTGAAGTTCCAGCCGGACACAGGGAACAAGGTCTACCGCCGTAGCGTGTACACCTTTTGGAAGCGCACAGCCCCGCCGCCGCAGATGACGACGTTCGACGCCCCCTCGCGCGAATCCTGCCGCGTCCGCCGCGAGCGCACCAATACGCCGCTGCAGGCCCTGGTGCTGATGAACGAAGAGCAATTCTTCGAGGCGGCCCGCCGGCTGGCCGAGCGTGCCCTGACCGAAGGCGGTACCACCCCCGCCGACCGCGCCGCCTGGATGTTCCGCGTGGCGACGGCCCGCCCGCCGCAGCCCGACGAGCTCGAATCCCTGCTGTCAGTCTACCGCGGCAGCCTCGAAGAATTCGCAGCCGACGCCGAAGCCGCAAAGAAGCTGATCGAAGTCGGCGAAACGAAACCCGACGAATCACTGCCGCCAGCCGAACTGGCCGCTTGGACGCTGGTGGCGAACACGGTCTTGAACCTGGACGAGGTCATCGCGAAGAACTGAGGCGTCGGTCGCGTGCACAAGACAAGGAAGCCGGGACTCACCGGCAAAGAAGCGGCTGATGACGTGCCGAGTTGGGCGGAGGGAGAGCGGCCATTGTCGACCGAAAGCGGACAGGACTTCGCCAAGCGATTGCTCGACGACAAGTACGGAGCCGGGAATTACCCGACGGGACCGGGCAGCGAGTTCAACAAACTCAAGAAGTGGGGTGACCGGGCCTTTGAATGATGAGCGGGAGCGGAATCATGAATAGCGTATTTGTCCTGCAGCACGTGCACTCGCGGCCGGACGGCGACGAGGACGTCAAACTCGTCGGGGTGTATTCGTCCCGGCAGAAGGCGGACGCGGCCGTGGCGCGCCTGAGCCGCATGCCGGGTTTCGCAGACGCCCCAGACGGGTTTCACATCGACGAGTACCGTCTCGATCGGGATCAGTGGGCGGAAGGCTACGTGGCCGTCGCGGGTGCGTAACGACTCGATTTACCAGCACGCCGCGCGGCGGAATGACGCAGTGAGGGTGTTCGCACATCAATCGCGATTGCGTCAGGGGATCAACCGATGATGACATTCCGCCGCGTCGCCAGCTATGTCGGGGCCGAGCCGTTCCGTCCCTTCCGCATCAACATGACCAGCGGGAAGTCCTACGAGATTCGTCATCCGGAGATGATTGCGGTCGGACGGACGACCGTCCATGTTTTCACTGCGCTCGCGGATGAGGAGAGCGACGGAAAGGATCGTCAGCACGAGCTGTCGATCCTGCTGATTGAGTCGATCGAGCCACTCGACGCCGCGGTCACACAATGAAGCGCAAAATGGATACGACAGTGAGCAAGGCGCTGGGACGACACATCGTGGCGGATCCGGCGATCTGCCATGGGGCACCGACGTTTCGCGGAACGCGAATTCTCGTGGCCGATGTTTTGGAGCAGGTGGCTGGCGGAATGGCATGGGAAGCGATCGTCGACGAGTGGCGCGGGCAGATAGGCACGCGGGCGATTTCGGAGGCGGTTCGTCTTGCCGGTGAGGCGCCCGTCGAACGCGGCCACGACTTGCTCCTCGAATCGACGGGACGATGAATTCCGTCGGCAGGGAGATGTCACAATCATGCAGTCATACGTGCTGTTTTTCGTCTGCGCGGCCGTTTCGGCTGTAGCCATCGCGATCGCGAAGTACGAGCAGCGTTACGCTTCGCTCGAAGGAAGCTGGACCGGCGTCGCCGTGCTCTTCGGGCTGGCCGCCATCGTGCTGCCCATTCTTGCCGAATTGCGTCGCAGAAGGCCGTAGTTGAGGAACTCTGAAAAAGAGGTAAGCCATGGACCCGATCCTCGAACACGCCCGCGAATTGACCCGGCGGCAGTTTTTCCAGACCGGCGGATACGGCGTCGGGGCCGCTGCGCTGGCTTCACTGCTGGAGCGCGAATCGCTCGCTGCGGCCGATGTTGCGACGAGCGGCGGGCCGGGTGGGGGACCGCACTTTGCGCCCAGGGCCAAGCGGGCCGTGTACCTGTTCATGGCGGGCGCGCCGTCGCAGCTTGACACGCTCGACTACAAGCCCGCCATGAACGACTGGTTCGACAAGGATCTGCCGGAGTCGATCCGCATGGGCCAGCGGTTGACGACGATGACCTCCGGCCAGAAGCGATTTCCCATTGCGCCTTCCATGTACAAGTTCGCCCGGCACGGCGAAAGCGGGGCGTGGGTCAGCGAGCTGTTGCCGCACACGGCGAAGATGGTCGACGATCTCGCCATCGTCCGCACGGTGCACACCGAGGCCATCAACCACGACCCAGCCATTACATACATCAGCACAGGCAATCAGCTTCCGGGTAAGGCGAGCCTGGGGGCGTGGCTCAGCTACGGACTCGGGCGGGCCAACGACAACCTGCCGGCCTTCATGGTCATGACGCCGCGCTGGAGCGCCAAACGCGATGCGCAGGCCCTCTACCAGCGGCTGTGGGGCAGCGGCTTTCTGCCTTCACGCTATCAGGGCGTGGCTTTGCGCTCGCAGGGCGATCCTGTCTTGTACCTGTCGAACCCCGACGGCGTCAGTCCGGCGGCGCGGCGGCGGATGCTCGATGCCGTCCGGACGCTGAACGAGAAGCGGCACGGCGCCGTCGGCGATCCCGACATCCAGACCCGCATCGCCCAGTACGAGATGGCCTTCCGCATGCAGACCTCGGTCCCGGAACTGACGGACCTGGCGAGCGAGCCGGAATCGACCTTTCAGCTCTATGGCAACGACGCCCGCGAGCCGGGCACGTTTGCCGCCAGCGCCCTCATGGCCCGGCGGATGCTGGAGCGCGGCGTGCGGTTCGTGCAGATCTTCCACCGCGGCTGGGACCACCACGGGGCGCTGCCGCGCGATCTGCCGCTGCAATGCAAAGACGTCGACCAGGCGAGCTACGCGCTGGTGCAGGATCTCAAGCAGCGGGGCCTCCTGGACGATACGCTCGTCATCTGGGGCGGCGAGTTCGGCCGCACCGTGTACTGCCAGGGGGGCCTGAGCCGCGACAACTACGGCCGCGACCACCACCCCCGCTGCTTTTCGATCTGGATGGCCGGGGCCGGCATCAAGGGCGGCGTGGTGCACGGCGAGACCGACGAGTTCTCGTATAACATCGTGAAGGAGCCCGTCCACATCCGCGACTTGAACGCCACCATCCTCGACCAGCTCGGCCTCGACCACCGCCGGCTGACATTCCGCTTCCAGGGCCTCGACCAGCGACTCACCGGCGTCGAAGACGAAGCCCGCGTCGTGCGGGAGATCCTGGCGTAGAGCCGCATCAAAGAGTCCATCTCGTTGGCGATGAACCGCGATCTCTTTTACGGTGTCAGCGAGCAGGCGAAGGCTGCAAAGCACCGCCTGCACGATGCAAAGGCTCTATTGAACAGCATCCGGTGTCGTGGCGCGATGTACATGGCGGGCTATTCCGTCGAGTGCCTGCTCAAGACAAAGCTCATGCGGACGTTCGGTTGCCGTCACCTTCAGGAACTCGAAGAAGAACTGCTGCGCCGAGGGCTGCTCGGTGGGCACGCCACAGTTTTCACGCATCAACTCGAAGTGCTGTTGCGTCTCACTGGCGCATTGGATCGCGCTCGACAGAGTGAGGAGACATGGAGGTCGTTCAACATCGTGAATAGATGGATTCCAGCGTGGCGGTATAACCCGGATCTGTCGAATCCTGAAGATGCGGCGGACTTCCTTTCGGCCGTCGAAACTGTCTCTCGCTGGATCGAGAACAATATCTGAGGAGGCTCATTATGGCCGACGACGGATTGAAGCAGAAAGTGCGGGACGTTCTGAAGAATGGGTACTTCAGTGATCCGGACGACCTTGTCGATGTTTCGGATGGTCCGGACGACAGCATTCACGTCGTAATCGTCAGCCGTAAATTCGATGGGCGGCGGATGAGCGAAAAGAATGATCTCATCTGGTCTGAACTGACGCACAATCTGCACCCGGATGAGTGGGGTCGCGTATCGCTGTCCATCGGGACGAGTCCCGAAGAGATCAAGGCGACCTGACGCGCTGCTTCAGACGCGTGCCCGCTGCGCGGGTCAGCACCGATCATTGCTCGGCGTCCCATGTCTCGCCGAGGGGCGCGACAATGTCGCCGTGATAGCGCACGCTGCCCTTCAGGGGACACGTCCTGCCGTCCTGCAGCTCGGTCGGAACTTTCTTGGCTTCCGACGCGCCGCATTTGCTGCCGTCTACGACAGCCCTTCGACCTCCCACCCCTGGCGGTATTCCTGGTGGATGTAGTCGTTCGCCTTTGGGAGGTTCGTCACCTTGAGGTTCTGGGCGTCCCATTCGAGGGTCTCGTTCAGGAACCGTGCCGCGACCGTGCCCAGCAGCACCGTCTCGGTCAAGGGACCGGCATAGTCGAAGCTCGACGTCGTCTTGCCCTCGCCGATGAGCGCCCGCGACCACTGCGTGTAATGGTTCAGATCGTCGAGCTTCGGGACTTCGTAATCGGCGAACTCTTCCTTCGGCAGAAGCTGCGGGAAGCCGCCGTGCTCGCAGAGGAGCACGCCCTTCTCGCCCACCAGCAGGCAGCCGTTGGTGGGAATCTTGGCCCCGGGCGCGAGTTCCGCTGGAGGCAGCTTGCCGCCGTCGTACCACAGCACGCGAATCGGGCCGCCGGTGGTGTACTTCGTGCCGGGGAACTCGTAGTGCAGGATCTCCCACTTGGGGAACGTCTCGGGATTCGGCTCCGGGCCTTCGTAGCGGACGGTTTTCGGAGGGCCGAGCTCCAGGCTCCACACCACGGGGTCAATGATGTGGCAGCCCATGTCGCCCAGGGCGCCCGCGCCGAAATCCCACCAGCCGCGCCACTTGAAGGGGTGATAAGTGTCTTTGACGTAGGGCCGCTGCGGAGCGACGCCCAGCCACAGATCCCAGTCGAGCGTTTCGGGGACGGAATCGCTGCCGACGGGACGGTCGATGCCCTGCGGCCAGACGGGCCGATTCGACCACGTGTGGGCTTCTTTGACGCGACCGATGGCGCCGTCCTGGATGAGCCGCACCAGCGTGCGGTACGGCACACCGCTGTGTCCCTGGTTGCCCATCTGCGTCACGACGCCCTGTTTCGCGGCGGCCTCGGCCACGCGGCGGGCCTCGAAGACCGTGCGGGTGAGCGGCTTCTGCGTGTAGGTCCCCAGGCCAAGCTGGATGGCCGTCATGGTGATGGGGGCGTGCATATGGTCGGGGGTCGAGACCGTCACGCCGTCAAGGTTCTTGTGCTCCTTGTCGAGCAGTTCGCGCCAGTCGGTGTAGCGGCGGGCGTGAGGCCACTTCTCGGCGGCCTCGCCGTAGCCGCCCTTGCGGGCCTGCGTGTCGACGTCGCAGAAAGCGATGACGTCCCCGGCCTCGGCCGTGTTGACGATGTCGCTCCAGCCCTTTCCGCCGACGCCAATGCCCGCGAGCCGCGCCCGGTCCTTGGAGGCCGCCGCTTTCACGCCCACGGGAAAGGCAAAGCCCGCCACGGCCGCGGCGACCGAAGAACGCTGGAGGAATTCGCGACGGGTGTAACCGGAAACGCGCAGCTCGCTCATGTCAGCCCTCAGGAATGGAATCGGCTTCAGGGATGCGGCCTCTGTCCGCGACGCCAGTATAGGCACAGCGAGGGGCGGCTCGCCACGCACTGCCAGGCGGTACAACCGAGCAGCAGAGCGGAGATCGAAAGCGGGGGTTCCGCGGGCGCTGCGACAGTTCCGCCCGGTGCGATGCGGCAGCTGACGTCTTGGGTACGAAGTACGGGGTACGAAGTACGAGGTGTGAGGTGTGAGGTACGGCGTGTGAGGTACGGCGTGTGAGGTACGGCGTGTGAGGTACGGCGTGTGAGCTAAGGCAACCACCTCGTACTTTGTACCTCGTACCCTGTACCCCGCGCCCTGGGGCCGCTCACGGCAACCGCCGGTCGAGCGCCTCGTGCTCCTCGCGGATGCCTGCGGGCAGCTTGTCGCCGAACTGCTGGAAGTAAACCGTGCGCTCGGCGTGCTCGGCCCGCCATTCTTCGGGATCGACCTTCAATAGCTCGCGCAGGACCGCGGGACAGATGTCGAGGCCTCGTGTCTCGACGGCATCGGGTGCGGGTAGCCAGCCGACGGGCGTTTCGACGGCGGTACCCTCGCCGCGGCTGCGGGCGGCAATCCACTGAAGCACGCGAATGTTCTCGCCGAAGCCCGGCCACAGGTAGCGGCCGCTTCCGTCCTTGCGGAACCAGTTGACGTGGAACACCGCCGGCATCTTTGCTCCGCCGCGGCGACCCATGTCGAGCCAGTGCTGCCAGTAATCGGCCATGTGGTATCCGCAGAAGGGCAGCATCGCCATCGGATCGTGACGCAGTTCGCCCACATTGCCCGCGGCGGCGGCCGTCTTCTCGCTCGTCATCGTGGCGGCGATGTACGTGCCGTGCTGCCAGTCGCAGGCTTGATACACCAGCGGGGCCGTCGTCGAGCGGCGTCCGCCAACGATGATCGCGTCGATCGGCACGCCCCGGGGATTCTCCCACTCGGGCGAGATGCACGGGCACTGCGCGGCCGGCGCGGTGAAGCGGCTGTTGGGATGGGCCGCCTTGTGACCGCTCGAAGGCGTCCATGCGTTGCCCAGCCAGTCGATGGCCTGGGGCGGCGGCGGCTCCAGTCCCTCCCACCACACGCTGCCATCGGGCTTCAAGGCCACGTTCGTGAAAATCGTATTCGCGCGGCAGGCGGCCAGCGCGTTGGGGTTGGTCTGGGCGCTGGTGCCGGGGGCGACGCCGAAGAAGCCGTTCTCGGGGTTGATGGCATACAGCCGCCCGTCCCGCCCGAACGACAGCCACGCGATGTCGTCCCCGACGGTCTCGATTTTCCAGCCGGCTGCGGCGTACTGCGGCGGCGGGACGAGCATCGCCAGGTTCGTCTTGCCGCACGCGGATGGAAACGCGGCGGCGATCCATGTCTTGCGGCCGGCGGGATCGGTGAGGCCCAGAATCAGCATGTGCTCGGCGAGCCAGCCCTCGTCGCGCGCGAGCACGCTCGCCAGTCGCAGCGCGAAGCACTTCTTCCCCAACAGAGCGTTGCCGCCGTAGTTCGAGGAGAAGCTCATCACGAGGTTCTCCTCGGGGAAGTGACTGATGTAGCGTTCGGCCGGATCGAGCCGGCCGGT
>JAHWKJ010000778.1 GCA_019347905.1 Planctomycetota bacterium | reverse complement strand
GACCTTCGACGCCAGCTTCAAAATCTGCGCAAGCGACAAAACTTCTGGACGTTTGTAGTACGGATGACACTGATCCGTGCTATCGGTGTGATCCGTGGTCAAGGATGCTCAGGGTTCCACGAACGTGCCGCCGTAGCCGATGGACTTGAGCGCCGCAAGGATCTCGTCGCGCGGGACGGTGCGGCCGCGTTCGGTGCCGATCGTGGCGCGTGCGGATTCGTAATCGATTTTGACGGCCAGCACACCCGGTGCTGTTTTCAAGGCCGAGACGGCCTTGGCCGTTCAGCCTTCGCAGGTCATGCCCTCGACGGCGAGGACCGTGTGCTGCATGTCGGCGGTGAGTTCTCCGCCGGCTGGAGTCAACAGGCCCGTGATGACCTGCGGGAAGAACAGGAACACGACCGCCAGCGCCGTCACGCCCCACAGCATGGCCTTGTTGAGGGCCATCATGTTGAGCCGCCGCGGGACGGCCGGAGCGCAGCAGTCATCCCCTGCCGAGGCCGATGCGGCCGGCTGAGCAGCGGACCCCGCCGCCGCGGCCACCGGCGCGCGGCGCGGGCGGTAGGTGAAGTAGAACGCCATGCCCAGGAAGCCGAACGTCACGACCATGAACAGCGGCCGGTAGGTCTCCAGCGAACTGGCCAGCCCCGCGCCGGAGACGCCCATCAGGATCAGGATCGGCGGCAGCCAGCAACAGCTCGAGGCCACGATCGCGGACAGCACAGTGCCGATCTTCGCGATCCGCTCGCCCCGGCCGGACGACGCGTGCCCGCCGCCGTGGGAGGCTGCCTGTGTGTGATTCTCAGTCGCGCCCGGCGACTTGCTGGCGCTCGACGGTCAGCAATCATGAGCGGTTGCGAGACGTTCGACGTCCGCGGACATATTCGGTCTCCTCGGTTATCGCAACATTCGTGTTCGCGTGGGCGAAGGGGTCAGACCCCTTTGCGGATGTACGATGTTCCAACAGTCTGCGTCGCTCGTCCGCAAAGGGGTCTGACCCCGTTGGTGACAACCGACGATCACTCCGTTTTCACGCGCGCCTTGAAACCTTCTTCGGCGATCGCATCCAGCAGTTCCTCTACTGTGATTGTGTCAGCGTCGTAGACGACGAACAACAGATCCTCGACTTCTTCGGCCTCGGGATCGCGGTCCCATTCGTCTTCGACCGACAGCACACCGTCAAGCCCTGACAGGGCTTGTTTGACCCGATTGGGTCAGTCGCTTCAATACAGTTTCAGGCGGCCGCTCATCTCGGCCACGTGGATCGTCACCTGCGCCTCGCCGGCCGCGTCGCGCTGGTTCCTTCCGACCTTTGAGTCTGTATCGCCTCCGCAGCCGCCCGCAAGGAGCAGCGCCGCGACTCCCGCCGCCACCATCAGCCGGCACGCTACGATCTGCCTTGAGTGCGCGGACGCGTTCATCAATCCTTGCCTTCGGCGGAAACATCGCACGCAACTCGAAACCCGATCAGACGGTACGTGTTGTTCGGCATGGCCCGGAATCGATACGCGCTGCGGCAGGCGCGGGCGTCATCCAGCCACGAGCCGCCGCGGACGACCAGATACCAGGTGTTGAAATCGGTGGGCACCACGCCTACGGGCGGTCCCAGCGGGTCCTCGCGGGGGCTGTCGCGATAGTAATCCGGGTCGTACCAGTCGGCGCACCACTCGGCGACGTTTCCGTGCATGTCGTACAGCCCGAAGGCGTTGGGTGCATACGAACCAACGGGCGCCGTCTTCCGCAGGTACGGCCCCTTTGCAGCGTCGCGGTAAGGATAGTCGCCGTTGAAGTTCGCCTGCGTGGACGACAGCGCATCGCCGAAATGGAATGGCGTCGTCGTTCCGGCGCGGCAGGCGTACTCCCATTCCGCCTCGGTCGGCAGCCGGTAGGTGCGGCCGGCGCGGCGCTCTTCCGGCCGTTGCGAAAGGCGTTTGCAGAAGTCGACGGCCCGTTCCCACAGCACGTTTTCCATGGGATGTTCGGGGCCGCCGCCGCGACTCGCGTCGAAC
>JAHWKJ010000777.1 GCA_019347905.1 Planctomycetota bacterium | reverse complement strand
CGTGTGCGATGAACAGCCGGCGTCGCGCCGCATCCCACGTGGGGTCCAGCACACTGCCCAGCCATCCGGCCAGCCAGTCGAGCGACTCCGGTGGGGCCGTGCGGGCGTCGAACAGTGCTTCCGCATGTTCGATCCGGCCTTCGATCGACGTGTAGAGGCCCTCGACGTTGGCCAGGAACCGGTCGAGAAAGTGTGCCGACCGCGGTTCCTCCTGATAGATCGTCGGGAGGTACTCGTTGAGATACGAAAAGCGGGGGTAGTACACCCGCAGCGCCCGCACGCGGGGCGTCGAGCGGCGATTGCCGTGGAGAATCAGCCGCAGCTCGAAGTGCTGGCCGGAGGCGTCCTGCAGCAGCAGCTCCCAGGTCCCGGAGCGGCCCGCATTGTCGCGCTCTTCCGGGAACGGCTGGTGCAACGGCACTTCGGAACGCCGCCGCAAGACGAGATCCGGCTCCACGGCCCACTCGGTCAGCGGAAGCAGCTCAGGCGCTTCGGCGGCACGGCTTTCCACGCGCACCGAGCAACCCTCGGGAATGCAGGCATCGAGCAGCAGCCGGTGCCAGCGGCACCCGGGCTGCTTACCATCCAGAAGGATGCCGGCCAGCGTGGCCAGCGGCGGATACCGCAGCCGCGGCTGCTCCGCGAGTGGCAGCCACAGTTCGTCGGAGTCGTAGAAGACTTCGCAGCCGCCCGCCACGAGCCCTTTGCCGCTGAAACGGCGGACCGGAAGATAGCGCTGGCCGGGAGTGAGTCGGAACTGGTCGCCCCGGGCGTCGAGATCGAAGGCGAACGCCTGGTTGCCATCATCCGCAATCAGGTACAGCGTGCCGCGCGCTTCGCCGGGTGTCGCCCCGTGGGCGGGGAGAAACTCGAAGTCGTGGGCCCGCAGGTCGGCAGCGCCCGCGGCGTGCGACGAGTCCTCCAGCACGTCGGACAACGCCCCGGCGAGCGAGACGACGTTGGCGATCTCGCCCGCCACGAGCCGGTGGATGCGCGAATGGCCGAGGCCCCGTTCCGTTTCGAGCAGCAGCACCGAGCCGTCCGGCAGCACTTCGATAGCGACCGGCTCGGCGACGTGCGTCGGCGAGCCCGATCCGAGCGGGAGTCCCGTCGGAAACGAGCGCTCCGGCCGAGTGCGGGCCAGCCCGCCGACGGGGGCGAACTCGTCCGTGACCTGCGGTTCGAGCGCTAACGGCTCCCCCGCGGGCGGCGCGACGCAGAAGTGCCGGTTCAGCCGCCAGACCCGAGATTCGCCCGGCAGCGGACCGCGATCGAGAATCCATGTCTCGCCCGCCCCATCGGCTGACATGTCGAACGGGGCAATCGGGACCGCCGCGGGCCACGGCTGCCACTCCGGCGGCCCGCCGGAGTGCAGATCGAACACCAGGAGACCCGCCGGCTCGAGCGTCCCGACGACGAGGTAGTGATGCCGCGTCACGGCGAGGCCGCGCAGTTCCGGGTTCGACGCGGGCGGTCGCGGCGCCACCGGGGCGAAGACGTCCTCAGGAGGTGCGGGACAGGACGTGTTCCATTCTGCGACTGTCCAGAAGTCACCGGCCGTCTCCGATCCGGCCGGCAGGAGACGGATCGATCGCTGATCGGGGGCGATCCAGTAGAAGTTGCCGTAGCGATCGCGGTCGGCCCCGCGGCGGTCGCTGACCGACAGTCGCGGCTCCGCGGCGCGGCGCGGAAAGCGGGGGATGCGTCCACGCAGCCCCACGCCGCCGCGGCTTTCGCTCCATTCGAGATCATCGGCGTCGACCGAGGCCTCAACGAGCGGCGCGAAATCGCGCTCGCCCTGAAGCAGGTGAAATCGCGTGCCGTTGACGTCCATCGGTTGAGACCCTGCTCAGCAGACATCGGGCGGAACGGGAACGGGCACCAGCTCGCGTCCGGGGGCATCCCCCGGTGGTCGGCGGCCGCGAATCTCATCCAGGTTGCGCGGCTCGCCGCTCGAGACAGAAACGTTCATCAACCGCGGCAACTCCAGTCCGGTGATCTCGATCGAGCCG
>JAHWKJ010000271.1 GCA_019347905.1 Planctomycetota bacterium | reverse complement strand
GGCTCGTCGGAGCGCTCGAAGACGACTTCGACCCCTCCGCCTGGCACGACGAATACCGCGAGCGCGTCGAGCAGTTGATCGAGGCCAAACGCAAGGGCACGGAAATCGAGTTGGAACACTTCGAAGAACCGTCACAGGAGGAGTCGCTGGCGGAGATGCTCCAAGCCAGCCTGCAAGGCAGCCGGTAGAGGAGAGGATGGAGGATGGAGGATCGAGGATGGAGGATCGCCCAAGGCTCACATTCTCGCCCGCGCCATCCTCTATCCTCCATCCTCGATCCTCGCTCCTCGGACGCGGCTCGGGACGGAAACACGGCCATGGCAGAAGAACACTCAGACCCTCCGCGTCCCCGGCCGTTCTGGTCGGGCACGATCAGCTTCGGCCTCGTGAGCGTGCCGGTGAATCTCTTTCCGGCCACGCGGCGCGTGCGGCCCAGCCTGCGGCTGTTGGACGAGGACGGCACGCCTCTGAGCCGTCGCTACTATTGTCCGGAGCACGACCGCGACGTGCATCCGGAGCACATTCTGCGCGGCTACGAAGTCGCAAAAGGCGAGTACGTCATCGTGCGGGACGAAGAGCTCGAAGCGCTGGCCCCGCGGAAGTCGCGAGACATCGACCTGACACGCTTTGTCGAGACGAGCCAGGTGCCGCCGCTTTTTTACGAACGGGCGTACTATCTCACGCCAGCCGGGCCGTCGAACAAGGCTTACCGCCTGCTGGCCGACGTGATGGAACGCAGCGGCCGCGCAGGGATCGCCACCTTCGTCATGAGAGACAAGGAGTACCTGGTGGCGATCCTGGCCGAAAAGGGGCTGTTGCGGGCCGAGACCATGCGATTCCAGGATGAAATCCGCACGCCCAAAGACGTGGGCCTGCCGAAGCCGGTGAAGGCCACGCGCAAAGCCGTCTCAGCGTTCGAAGCGGCGATCGAGAAGCACAGCGCCGGCAATCTCCGGCCGTCGGATCTGCGCGACGAATACGCGCACGAGCTGGAGAAGCTGGTGGAGCGCAAGCAGTCCAAAGGCCGCGATGTGGTCGAGGTCGCTACGTCCGCGGCGGAGGATGAAGACGAGGCCGCCGCCCCGGACGACGTAATGCAGATGATCAAGCGCAGCATCGCCCAAAGCAATCCGCGGCGCGGTCGCCGCGCCAGCCGCGACGGCCAGGCCGCGCCCGCGCTCGAAGACGAGTCGAAGGACGAGCTGTACGCGCGGGCGCAGAAGCTGGACATCCCCGGCCGCAGCCGCATGAACAAGCAGGCCCTGCTCCGCGCCCTCCGCCGCCAGCAGTGACTTCGTTTCACGACGCGCGCGACGCGGTGACAGCGGCGCGGCGGTCATAAGTCGTCGTGTTCATGTTTAGGACGCGGTCTGGTACAGTGGCGGCGAGGTGATCCCGCCGCAATCGCGCGGCCGCCACTGATGACCGGATGTGTCTCATGCGCCGCTTCGGCATCCTGCTTCTGCTGGCGGTGTTTATCGGTGTGGTGATCTGCGGTCCGGTCGCCGCGGATGATGCGGCACCACAGTCCGACGAGCGGAAGATGGAAGCTCTGGCTTTCGCAGACCGGACGCTCGCGATCATCGAGGTGATTCTCGCGCAGCACGTCGATCCGCCCCCGCGCCAGCAGCTCATCCTTCAGGTTCTGCGGGCCCTGTCGCGCGAGGCCGACAAGCCCGAGCCGATCGGCCTGGGACGCCGCGTTTCACAACTCTCCACACCAGAGCAGTGTCGCGACCTCGTGGGAGAGTTCTGGACGACGGCCCGGAACCGCGAAACATACGATCCTGAAGCGCTCGACGCGGCTGTCTTCAACGAGTTGTTTGCCATTCTGCCCGGGGGAGGTCAGCTTCTCCCGGCCCGCGAGCGGGCGGTTGAAGAGCAATTGGCGAACAACCGGTACGTCGGCATCGGCATCGCTGTTTCCCACCACGCCAATGTGCCAACGATCCACAAGGTCGTGCCCGGAGGGCCGGCCGACGCCGCGGGAGCACGCGACGGCGATTCGATTGTCGAGATCGACGGGCAGTCGACCGCGGGCAAGCCGCTGCGCGAGATCGTCAATCTGCTCCGGGGGCCGGCCGGCAGCGAAGTGACGATCGTGTTGCAGGAGGCTCGGAAGTCGGAACGGCGGACGCGAAAACTCACTCGCGGCGAAGTTCCGCTGAAGACGGTGTCTCATAAGCGAGTGGGCAGCAATCCGGCGGTCGCCTCGATTCGCATCGAACGCATCGCGGCCAGCACACCGCACGAATTGCGTCAGTTGGAGCCGGTCTATCGCGGAGTCGATGGGATCGTGCTCGACCTTCGCGGAACGGTCGGCGGCGAGCTGCACCATGCGGTGCTGGTTGCCGATGCGTTGCTCGACGGCGGAGCGATCGGTCGGGTCCGGCAAACGGACGGCACGCTAGACTTCGAGGCCACGCCCGGCTGCCTGCTTCGCGAGCTGCCGCTGGCCGTGCTGGTCGAGGTCACAACGAGCGGCGCCGGCGAATGGCTGGCGGCTGCCGTGCAGGACAACCGCCGCGCGACGCTCATCGGCAGGCCGACAGCCGGCAGAGCCTACGTCTCCGAGAGCGTCCCCATCCCCGGCGGTGACGACGTGCTCGTACTGGCGACGGGCATTCTGGAACGGGCGGATGGAGGCTCGCTCGTCGGCCCTGCGCAGCAGACCCGTCCGCCGTTTGCCGTGGTTCGCGGGACGGCCGCGGGGCGAGACAACATCGTCGTTCCCGGCCCTGTCAACGGGAGAGTCCAACCCCAGGTGCCGATCAATTCATCGTTCAATGGATGGCCCCCTCCCGCTAATGACTCGGATTGGATCCGGCAGGCCCTGCAGGCTTTACAGTTGAACACGCGGCCGGCGGCGGAATGATCCTTCCCGAAACGATCGCGAGGAAATGATCGTGCTCACTCGCCGACACCGAGGGCTTGCCGCGCTGTGCCTCATGCTCGTCGCGGGCGGCTGGCTCGCCGGGGCGAATCCCGAGCCGCAGCGTTCTACCTCGGCGAACCCCAGACTGCGGCAGCCCGTAGCACTGGCGCTTGCCGACAATGGCGCGACGCTGCTGGTCGCCAATCATCGCAGCGGCAGCCTGTGTGTCGTCGATCTCGAGAGCGCTGAGTGCACCGGCGAATTCGAGGCGGCGAAAAGTCTGGCCGATATCGCCGTTCTTGCCCCTGGCCGCGTGCTGGCAGTCGACGAAGGGCGTCACGAGCTGCTCGGCCTCAGGCGCGTTGCGGGCCGGCTGGAGGTGGAGTCCCGGCTGAGCGTGAGCGAATCGCCCGTCAGTCTGGCCATCGCTGCCGATGGGATGCGGTGTTCGGTCGCTTCGCTGTGGTCGCGGATGATCACGGTCGTGGAGCCTGGCGTCGAGGACGGAGGCGACAAGCCGGCGCTGCGAGTTGTGCATGAAGTTTCGCTGCCGTTCGCTCCGCGCGAGCAGCAGTTGCTGCCCGACGGCCGGCGAGTGCTCATCGCCGATGCCTTTGGGGGACACTTGGCGCTCGTCGATCTCGAACGCGGTGAACTCGAGTCGGTGCGCGAGGTGCCGGGACACAACATCCGAGGCCTCGCGCTAAGCACGGATGGCCGACACCTGCTGGTTTCGCACCAGGGGCTCAATCGGCTGGCCCGCACCGACGAGGACGACATTCACTGGGGCCTGGTCGTCTCCGGTTCCCTGCGGGTGCTGTCGCTGGACGCGGTGACCGATCCCGGGGCAGACATCCTCAAGGGAAGCTGGAGCGTGCCGTTGGGCGACGTGGGTCACGGTGCCGGCGACCCCGGGCAGATTGCCCCGGTGGACGATCACCACGTACTCGTCGCTGCCGGCGGCACGGGTGAAGTGCTCGACGTCGATTTGCGGGGGCCGATCCGCCGCATTCACGTGGGAGGGCGGCCGATCGCCATCGTCCTGTCCGCGGACCGCAGCTCCGCCTATGTCGCCGATGCGTTCTCCGACAGCGTTTCGGTGGTCACGCCGGATCGAAAGGGCCTCGAGATTCCATTGGGGGACATGCCGAAGCTGTCGTCCGCTGATCGGGGCGAGCGGCTGTTCTACGACGCCGGTCTGTCTCACGGCGGCTGGTTCAGTTGCCACAGTTGTCATACGGACGGGCACACGAACGGGAATCTCGCCGACACGCTGGGCGACGGCTCATTCGGAAGTCCCAAAGCCGTGTTACCGCTCGGCGGAGTCGCCGAGACGGCGCCCTGGGGCTGGACCGGCCGGATCACCCGTCTCGAAGATCAGATCGAAAAATCGGTGCAGACGACGATGCACGGCCAACCGCTGTCGGACGAACAGACGGCCGATCTCGCCGCCTTTCTGAAGACGCTCCGGCCGCCGCCGCGTCTAAAGCACCATCTGGAGCAGGACGCGGTCGAACGTGGCCGCGGACTTTTCGGCAGCCTGCGGTGCGACACCTGTCACGTCCCTCCCACCTACTCGAGCTCCGAGTCCTACGACGTCGGCCTGACGGATGAAGCCGGGCAGCGCCGGTTCAATCCGCCGTCGCTGCTCGGCGTGGGCCAGCGCCGCGGCTACTTCCACGACCTGCGGGCTTCATCGTTGCGGGACGCGATCGCGGTCCACCGGCACCAGGTCTCGCGCGAGCTGTCGCCGCACGAGTTGTCGGACCTCGTCGAATTCTTACGCAGCCTGTAGGCGTCCTCGCTGGCGCTTCGGGTTAGTGTGTGCACACTCACCCGAAGCGCCAGCGAGTGCTCTATCAATCAGCCGGCACGCGCTAGCGTCCGGTTCGCACGGCGACAGGGTGGCCGGGGCAAAGGCTTTGCGTGCCCCCGGCGCTCGCACGGACACGACAGCCGGGGCACGGCCGAGGCGGCCTTTGCCCCGGCCACCCGGCCGTTACAGACCTGTTGCGAACGACGATCGTTCCGCCTCCTACAATCGAGCGGCGGGGCGCGCCGTGGGGGCCGTCCCGCGGCGGATGGCCGCTGTCGTCTCATCGCTCGAACGGTCGCCGTACCGGCGACCTGGAGGAGGTGTCCCGTGAAAGTCCTGTGCGTGACATGGCTGCTGGCGGCGGGCGGTATCGCCGCCGCCACCTCTGCGGCGGCAGAACCGGCGAATCGCGAGGCCGGTCCCCAGGCGGCGCCGGCGCGCGAGGTACCGCTCAAAGACATGCGGAAGATGGTGATCGAGAGTCCCGTCAAGGAGCTCGTGGCCGGCACGCAGCCCGACGAGCGGCCGGCGGCCGCGAATCCGCCACAATCGTCCGCACGCGACAGCGGAGCTGCGGGCGCCACTTTGGCGGAAACCGCCCCGGCCGACAATCCCACGGTGGAGCCCTTGAAGGGGTCAGACCCCTTTGCGGGTGTTCCGTCTGCCCAAGTTCTGTATCGATCATCCGCAAAGGGGTCTGACCCCGTTCGGCAACAACTCAATCCCACGGTGGAGCCCGGTCGCGTGCGCTGGCTCGCCGACTTCGACGCCGCCCGCGCGACGGCCGCAAGGTCCGGCCGACCGGTGCTGTTGTTTCAACTGATGGGACGGCTCGACCAGCGCTTCACGTGAACGAACGCCCGACTCGCGAGAACCGTGCTGTTCTCCAACGCCGAGATTTCCGCGTTCATCAACCAGAACTTCGAGCCGGCCTGGGAGTCGGTGCGGCCCGTGCCCATGGTCCGTATCGATTTCGGCAACGGCACGACGCTCACCCGCACGCTCAATGGCAACATCGCCACGTACATCTGCCGGGCGGATGGAGTCGTTCTCGACGTGATCCCGGGCGTCTACGACCCGGCGACGTACTTGGAGCGACTTCAGCAGGCGGTGCTGCTGGAGCGCTGGGTGCGGGAATCGTCGCGCGACCCCCTGCCGGCCCTCGAAGACTATCACCGGCAGCAGGCCCAGTCGCTGCGGGAAAACCACGAACCGAAAATCATCGTCAGCACGCCAGGCAATCCGGCGGCGATCGTCCGCGTGGAAGCCGGCCTGAAGCTGGTGCTGAAATCGTCGCTGCGACCGGCGTTCGCCGGCCACGGCGCTTCGCACGGCACATTCGAGAGGCAGCCCCGTAGCGTGGATTTCAATCCACGCGAGCCGCTTCAGTCGCCGGAATCGCTGCCGCGTGGGTTGAAACCCACGCTACGAGGGAACCCTGAGCCCGCTCCCGGCGGCGGCCCCGCGTCAGCCACGAGCGCTTACGATCTGCCCCATGCATTTGCGTCGCGCGTGGGGAAGGTGACACCGCAGATGCTGGAAGCCGACAGCCGGTACAACGAGTCGGTCCGGCGGCTGAAGGTCCATGAGTATCTGGCCGATCACAGTCCGTTGCGACCGGCCGACATGACCCGCTGGCTGTACAAGGACGTACTCGAAACCGACCTCGACGATCCCTATCTGGGCCTGAGAAAGGTCCTGTTTGCCAGCGAGCCGTTTCAGAAATGAGCAGCGCAGGACCGCGTGCTGCGTTTGATCTTGAGGTGACACCGTTGGGCCGTCACCCTTCAGAGGGCTCGCGAGTCCTCGTAGCGTGGATTTCAACCCACGCGGCAGCGATGCCGGCGAATAATGCGGCGTGCGTGGATTGAAATCCACGCTACGGGCTCGCTCGCGAGGCACGACCTCGGGAGATCGAGAGATGCCGACGTTGTTTGTCGCGACGGGAGATGGCATCACTGAGCGACTGTTGTCCGGCGACTGGAGCGCAAGCATGAAAGGGCTCAACCAGGCGGTGCTGCTGTTCGTAGTGATCGCCGGCAGTCTGGCGGAAGCGGATGACGATGTTGGTCCTGTGGCAAGTCGCGCTCGCGTGCGACCCGTTCTCGCCGAGGCCGATTGTCACAGCATCCATTCGTATTACGTCAGCTCGCCGGAGAGCCCCGACGGTCAGCGCGTGCTGCTCTACCGGTCGGCCGCACGCGACGGCCACCGGGGAGAAATTGTGGTTTTCGAGCGCTCTTCGGGAGCGCTGCGCGTGCTGGCGGAGAACGTCGAGGTCGAAGATGCCCACCGCGCCGCCTGCCAGCAGTGGATTCGCGGCGGTCGAGCCGTCGTGTTTCACGACCTGCGCGACGGCGAATGGGTGGTAGCCTCTGTGGATGTGGAGTCGGGTGAGGAGCGCGTCCTCGCCCGCGGGCGACAGCTTGGCTGGACGACGCCGGCAGCCAACGTAGTGCCGTTGTATGGACCACACTGGAATCCCGGCGCGCACCGCGATCTCGAATTGCTCGACCTCGATACCGGCGAGATTCGCACGGCGCTCACGGCTGAGGAGGTCAAGGCCGCGCATGCCGACTGGATCGCGCGCCAGTTCGGCGAGCGGCCGGTGTCGATTTTCTTTCCCGTGCTCAGCCCGGATGGGAAGTGCGTGCTGTTCAAGCTGGCGACGCCGGCGGGCGGCGGCTTCCGCCATTCCGCCGGCAGCGAGCGGCAGGGGCTGTTCGTCTACGAGCTTTCCAGGCGGCGGCCGGTCTACTTTCATGCGACATGGGGGCATCCCGCGTGGCATCCGGATTCGCGGCACTTGCTCAACATCTGGAACAGCCGACTGGTGCTGATCGATACGGACACGGGCGAAGTCACCAAAGTCGACAACCTGCCGGCGTTTCCCGGCGGCCATCCGTCGTTCTCCCCCGACGGCCGTTCCTTCGTCACGGATGTGCGGATTGATGCCGTCGCTGGCGGGCGGCCGCTGTGGGGCGTCGTGTCTGGCGACTTCAGCGCCGGACAACACCGATGGATCCACCGCTTCGAAAACGACCGCGGCGCACAGTCATGGCGAAAGTCGCACCCGCATCCTGTCTTCAGCCCGGATGGCCGCGGCATCTACTTCAACGTCAGCGCCGATGGCTGGACGCGGCTGTACGTCGCTGACACCGAACTGCGCGCCGCCGCCACGGATTAGAAAACCGCGCCGCGTGCCGCGAACGGGCTTGGCGCGATGGATGAAACGCGGCTTGGCCGTGCGCTTTCACGGTGGGTCTCGCGCGGCTCCAACTTGGATCGATCCTCAGACTGCGATTACGTCCTCTCCCACGCGTCATAGAAACGCTCCCAGGCGGGATTCGCTTCCAAGGCGCAACTCGAAGCGAGAACTCCGCCATCGGTCGCACTGAATTCAGGCTGTCGTATCCGGCTCTCGCTCCCGCTGCCGCGGCCTCTGGATGAGCGTGTCGAGCCGATTCCGTTCTTGCTCGAGGCGTGTGAGGGAATCGGCGACCGCATCAGAGTCTTCATCGTCGAGGTCGATCTGGAGGGTACCCGTACGGCGATCCGCGATGTACGTGTCGCCCTGGCGGGGCTGCG
>JAHWKJ010000270.1 GCA_019347905.1 Planctomycetota bacterium | reverse complement strand
GCCACGTCGTCAGAACGTTCTTCGGGCGTCTGCGGCCGCTGCGAGATCTTGAAGAACTCCCGCACGTCGGGGTCGAGCTGATCGGGCGGCGGCGGCATGCGGTCGTCGCGCGGCGAGAGCGTCTCCTTCCAGTACAGCCAGATCTTGCGCGCCTTCTCCGTCAGCAGGTCTTCCTCTTTGAAGCCATGGGCCTTAGCGAACCGCAGCGCCCCCTCCCCGACGAGCAGCACGTGATCGCTGCGATCCATCACCAGCCGCGCCACCTGCGACGGGTTCTTGATGCTCTGCAGCGCCGCGACCGCCCCCGCCCGGTGCGTGGGGCCATGCATCACGGCCGCGTCGAGTTCGACAATCCCGTCCTCGTTGGGCATTCCGCCGTAACCGACGGACGTGTCGTTGGGATCGTCCTCAACCAGCGTCACACCGGCGACGGCCGCATCGAGCGTGTCGCGCCCCGCGCGGATCAGCTCGACCGCCCGCTTTGTGGCTTCGAGGCCATTGTGCGAGGAGATGGCCTTGATCGGAAAGCGGCCCGGCATCGGACGGATTCCCTCAGTCTGCTGCGGCTGCGCACCTGCTTTCCGTGCCGCAGCGTTCTGCAGAGCATAGGCCGCCGTCGGCCAAGCCGCCAGAGCCGCCGCCCCGCCGAGAAACTCGCGCCGGTGCATCGTCAAGACTCGTTCGGATCAAGTTGGGGATCAGCCGCAATTTGCTCTGCCAATTCGGCGCTGCCTCTCCAGCCCATCATGCCCGCCGTCCGCCGCGCCCAACTCTCCTCGGTCTCGATCGTAATCTCCTGCGGATCCAGTTCCGGATCGATTGCCAGCCGCTCCAGCTCGTCAGCGTCGCCAGCCCAGGGAACCAAACCGGCGGTTCGCTTTACCCAATTTTCCGCAGGCTCAACGGTGACGCGCACGCGCTGATGTTCCGCGAGGGGTAAGGGGCCTTCCAACCGGAGGACGCCGTCCTCATAGACGGCATCAACGACGACAGCACTCATTGGCGATCTCCGCGGGATTCGACGTGTCATTGATTCCAATCGACATCAGGCTCTCTCGAGCGAGATGCGACATGTCGCGTGGCCGATGCGGAGATCCTTTGCCTCGGCTGGCGTCTGGTGCGGCTCCAATGAATCGGCGAGGGTCTCGCCGCGGATGTAGGTCGACCACTCGGTGATCGCCTCCTGGAGCTCCGCATCATCCGTCGCGTAGGCGATGCGGATGCGGTCCTGGATGTCGAGGCCGGCTTCTTTCCGCAACTGCTGCACTTGGCGCACGAAATCGCGGGCGGCGCCTTCGCGGACCAGTTCGGGCGTCAGCTCGGTCGAGAGGGCGACGGCGAAACCGCCCTCCTCGGCGGTGACCCAGCCGGGGGCGTGCTCGGTCTCGAACAGCACGTCTTCCGAAAGGAGCGTCAAGTCGTTGCCGTCGAGCTGCACCGTCACCGGCTGGCCACTGCGCAGCGGGGCGAGCGACGCGGCGTCCAGCTCCGGCAGCTTCTGGCGGATCACGCCCAGCAGCTTGCCGTACTTCGGGCCCAGCGTCTTGAGGTTGGGCTTTACGCTGTAACGAACGAGATCGCCGAGGCTGTCGCGCCGGTCCAGCCGCTTGACGTTGAGTTCTTCGAGGATCACGCCGGTGAGCGCATCGACGGCCGCAGCCTGCGATTCGTTCGACACGGCCACCAGAAGTTCCGCCAGCGGCTGGCGCACGCGATGGTTCGACTGGTCGCGGAGCATGTGCCCCAGTCGCACGACCTGCTGGGCGATGGCCATCCGCTGGTTGAGTGCCGGATCGAGCAGCGATTCGTCAGCGGCAGGGTAATCGCAGAGATGGACGCTGGCGGGAAGTTGAGGGTTGAGGGTTGAGGGTTGAGGGTTAGAGTCCGCAGCTACCATTTCGCGTCCCTGGACGAGGTTCCGGTACATCCGCTCGGCGAGGAACGGGATGCACGGGGCGAGCAACTTCGTCAGCGCGACAAGCACTGCGTGAAGCGTCTGATACGCTGCCAGCTTGTCGCGATCCATTTCGAGTTGAGGGTTGAGGGTTGAGGGTTGAGGGTCGGCGAGCTTCTGGCCCTTGTCCCTCGACCCTTGTCCCTTGACCTCCTCACGGCTCCGCCAGAATCGCCGCCGGTTTCGTCGGATGTACCAGTTCGACAGGTCGTCGATGAACCGCGCGGCGGCGGCGCACACCGACGGGGAGTCGAAGTTCTCGAAGTTGCGGCGGCACTCGGCAATCAGGGCTTGCAGGTTCGAGAGGATCCAGCGGTCGATCTCCGGACGCTCGGCGACCGGCACCGGCTCGGCGGACGGGTCGAACTCGTCGGCGACGGCGTAGTTCACGAAGAACGCGTAGGAGTTCCACAGCGGGATGAGGATCTGCCGGCGGATTTCGTCGGCCGGTTTGCTCGTCACTCTGCAGATTGGCAATCCCTCTGTGGTCTCGGTTAGCGGGCCATCAACAGTTTCGAGAGTTACGCGTTCCTCCGGGTGCCGCGTCCCGAAACGCAGGTCGAGCGCAGGATTCTGCGCGAGGTACATCCACCGTATCGTGTCTACACCAAGCTGTTCTGCCGCTTCCTCGAACCAGATTGCCGTGCCACTTGCCTTGTGCATTTCCTCGCCGTGCTCGTTCTTAACCAAGCGGTGGCCCAGCAGCGTCTTGAACGGCCGCTTCTCGGCGGGGTCGTCGGTCTCGTCGTGGCGCATCATCGTCGCCAGCGAAAGCAGCGAGTAGAACCAGTTGCGGAACTGGCCGGGGAAGCACTCGGTGACGAAATCGGCGGGGAACCACTTCCGCCATTCATCGCGGTCCGTGTTGTAGTGCATCGTCGAGAAGGGGACGATGCCCGCATCGAGCCATGGGTTGCCCACGTCCGGAATGCGGCTCATCAGCCGTCCGCTGCGCTGGCTTTTGATCTTCACGCGGTCGATCCACGGCCGGTGCGGCGTCTGGCCTTGGAAATCGTCCCAGCCTTCGACGGCCCGCTCCTTGAGTTCCGCCAGCGAGCCGATGACCTCGAAGTCTGTCGGGTCGTCGGGGTCGATCCAGATGGGCAGCGCCAGGCCCCAGAAGCGCTTCTTGGAGATCATCCAGTCGCGCATGCCGGAGAGCCATTCGATCTCGCGGGCCTGGCCGTCGATCGATTCGGGGAGCCAGCGGATGGCGCGGGTGACGTCTTTGATCTCGTCCCGCCAGTCCATGTTGATGAACCACTCGTCGACGAGGCGGAACACCAGCTCGTCGCCCGTCCGCCAGCAGTGCGGATAGACGTGCGGGTAGTCTTCCACGTAGACGAGCATGTGCTTCTCGCGAAGCTTCTCGAACACCAGTTCCGCGGTTTCCGCCGCGACGGCGACGCGGCCGGTGAAATCGCCGAAACCCTCGGCGAACCGGCCGTCTTCTTCGAGCGGAGCGATGCCGGGCAGGCCGTGCTCTTCGCCAAGCTGATGGTCGACGTCGCCGCAGCCGGGAGCGATGTGCACGATGCCCGTGCCCTCGCCAGCGACGACGTTGGGGTTGCCGCGGGCATCGCGGCCGCCGTCGATGACGCGGTGCGACTCGACCGCGGCAGAGGCGGGGGCACGGTCCGACGGCGAGCCCTCGGCTTGGGGGGGGAAGCCGCCCGGCAGTTGCTGGGCTTCGAGATCGTCGAAGGGTCCCGTGTACTCGCGGCCGATGAGATCAGCGCCTTTCAGCTCGCCGAGGATCTCGTAGCCGCCCTGTTCTTTGAAGATCTGCGAGATTGTCTTGAGCTTCGGGACGCCCTCGGGCCACGACCATTCGGGGCGGCCGAAGCCTTCTTTGAACTCGCGGCCGAGCCGCTGGTAGTCGAGGTTGTCTTTCGCAAAGTAGTACACCGCCCCGTCGCGCTTCGTGCGGAGCTTCACGTAGTCGAGGTCCGGGTTGACTGCGCAGGCGACGTTGGACGTGAGCGTCCAGGGCGTGGTAGTCCAGACGAGCAGGTACTCGGAAGGTTGGGGCTCGGACTGGGTGGCACTGGCGGCTTGCCCGCCAGTGTCTTCGGTGGCGTTACCGCGCTCGGCACGGGTGGACAAGCCACCCGTGGCACCCTCTTCTGGCTCTTGACTCTCGACTCTCCTCTCTCGACTTGCCAGCGGAAACCGCACGAAGCACGAGCGGTGCGTGGTCAGGCGGCGGCCGTCGGCGATTTCCATTTGCGAGTAGGCGCTGCCGGCGCGGCCGGACCAGGGCATCACGTCGTAGCCGCGGTAGATCTTGCCCCGCTGAAAACACTTCTTCAGGAACGTCCAGATCGTTTCGTTGTTCTCGGTCGAGAACGTGAAATAGCTGCCGCCCCATTCGGGGTTGCCCAGCCGCGCGACGATCGCGTGGGCGCGGTCGGTCACCTCCCGGCCGGAAGGCGTCGCGATCTGGACCGGCTCGTCCGTACCGATTGTCTCGGCCAGGCGCCGCAGCGCGTCGGGATCGTCCCAGTCCATCCAGTAGCCGAGGCGGATCGACTGCTCGGTCTGGCGGGCGGCGAAGCGGAGCACTCGCTTCTTGCACTCGTTGACGAAGCGGTCGACGCCGAACTCGCGGATCGCGTCCTTGGTGCTGAAGCCGAACTCCTTCTCAACCTCGACCTCGACCCACAGCCCCTGGCAGTCGAAGCCGTTCTGGTAACGCAGCTCGTGCCCCGTCATCGCGAAGTAGCGTTGGAAGGCGTCCTTGTACGTGCGGCCCCAGGCGTGGTGCACGCCCATGGGGTTGTTGGCGGTGATCGGCCCGTCCAGAAAGCTCCACCGCGGCCCGCCGGCGTTCTTCTCGCGCAGCTTCTGGAACACGCCGTGCCGCTGCCAGAACGCCAGCGCGGCGTGTTCTCCCCGAAGAAACTCGGATTCGGCGACCTTCTGGAACATGGCGGTGGGGGGACGCACGGCCCGATAAGAGACAGCGGAGCACGGCTAAGCTTCGTGCTGCACCGGGCGGCCCGTCAAGTCGGCTGGACGGCGGTCCGGTCTCGCGATGACGGCAGAATTGTAGTAAACCGCCCGGCCGCCCGCTGCCGATAATTCTTCGCGACGCCGACGGCGCGGCCGCTTCCGCTGCGCGCGTGGCCAAGAGCACGTTGGAACTCCGGAGCGTGGCACAAAGAAGGGGGTTTGGAGTGAACAGCCTCCTGATTGTGGTCCACGGCACGAAATGACAGCCACGGAGGGTCTGTGCAGTGACGGTGTCTTCGCCGACGGGCCTGACGGGCGAGCACAGCGGCTCTCATTCCGCGGCCGCCGGAGATGTGGACGTGCGTCCTGCATGGCTGGAGTGCCTACGCGACGGGCAGAGCGAGCGGATTGCGCTCGAGGCCGGCCGCTTCACGGTCGGCCGGGCGCCGCAGTGCGATCTCGTGCTGCCCTTCAAAGCCGTCAGCCGCGAGCACTTCGCGCTCGAACGCACCGATGCCGGCTGGGCCGTCGTCGATTCGAAAAGCAGCAACGGGACGCTCCTGGGCGGCCGGCAGGTCAAACGGGCCGGACTGACCGACGGCGACAGGATCGGGTTCGGCGGCGACCCCGGCCTGGTCCCGGTGTCGTTCATCTTCCATGAGGGCGCCGCCGCCACACGCTCGGACCGCTTCCTGGTCGGCGAGCCTTCGGGGGACGAGTTGCCCGATGTCAGCGTGTCCTTCAGTGTGGAAGACTTCGACCGCATCCTGGGCGAGGATTTCAGCGGCGACCAGACCGCGGCGCCTGCGAAGCGGGCGGCCGCGCCCGTGCTGGGAAGCGTCGGCGTCGAACGGCCGCGGGCGGAACCGCCGCTGGGGCGGCGCGAGGCGGAGTCGATGCGCGGCATCGGCTGGGTGATCGCGCTCTTCAACCAGATGGGTACGGCTCTCCTGGAGAGCGACACGCTCGCGACGATGCTGCACCGCGTGCTGGAACTGGTGTTCCGCAATCTGCCGGTCGAACGGGCGTCGGTGTGGCTGTACGACGGTGCCAGCGGCGCCGCCGAATGCGAGGCCTCGCAGGCGCGGGGCGGCCGTCGCGTGGAGACGGTCGAGATCAGCCGCTCGATCGCCAACGAAGCCGTGCGGTCGCGGCAGTCGCTGCTCATTGAAAACGCGCTGTACGACCAGCGGTTCGCGGGGGCGGCGAGCATCGACATGATGAGTGTTCGCTCGGCGATGTGCGCCCCGCTGTACCACGGCGGCCGCGTCACCGGGTTTCTGTACGCCGATTCGTACAGCGAGTGGCAGGCCTTCACCGGGCAGCACCTGGCGATGCTGACGGCGATGGCCGTGTTCGCCGCGGTGGGCATCGAGAAGATCAAGAGCACGCAGCAAACGCTCGAGATGCGGCGCTACCTGGAATCGGTGCTCAAGAGCATCAACCACCTGGTGCTGACGCTCGACCGCGCCGGGCGGCTCGTCACCTGCAACCGGCCGCTGGCCGAGCACCTGGGGACGGATGAGTCCCTCCTGCGCGAGCGGCCGGTCGACGAGTGGTTCGACGGCCGCAACCGCCGGCTGGTGGAATCGATCCGCCGCGTCTACGAGCAGCCCGAGCCGGTGTACGTCGCCGACGATGAACTCGACGCCGGCGGGCGGTCGGTCTCGGTGAACTACACGGTGGTGCCGCTGGCCGATTTCGAGAACCGGCAGAACGGCGTGGTGGTCGTGCTGGAAGACGTGACGCAGAAGAAGCGGATGATCTCGACGCTGGGCCGCTACCTCTCGCCGGCGCTCGCACAGAAAGTCCTGCAGGAAGACGAGGCGCGGCTGGGCGGCGTGCGGCAGGAAGTGGCCGTGCTGTTTTCCGACATCCGCGGCTACACGTCCATCACCGAAAAGATGGACGCGCAGGACGTGGTTGAAATGCTCAACCAGTATTTCTCGGCCATGGTCGATGCCGTCTTCGCCGAGCAGGGGATTCTCGACAAGTACATCGGCGACGCGCTGATGGCGGTGTTCGGCGTGCCGTACCCCAGCGAGGACGATTCGCTGCGGGCCTGCCGTGCGGCCTTGCGGATGCAGGCGGCGCTGACCGAATTCAACCGGCGGCAGCGCGAGGCGGGGCGGGTCGAGCTGTCGATCGGGACGGGGATTTCGAGCGGCTCGGTGATCAGCGGGAACATCGGCTCGGAGAAGCGGCTGGAGTACACGTGCATCGGCGACGGCGTGAACCTTGCCAGCCGCATTGAAGGCGCCACCAAGGTGTACGGGGCGTCCATTCTCATCAGCGAGTTCACGCAGGCGCGGCTGGGAGGCCGGCTGGTGCTGCGGGAGATGGACCTGATCCGCGTGGTGGGCAAGCAGGAGCCGATCCGCATTTACGAGCTGCTGGCCGAGGACGAGTCGCAGCTTCCGCCCCAGCGGCTGGAAGCAGTGCGGCAATTCGAGGCGGGACTGGCCGCATACCGCGCCCGGCGCTGGAAGGCGGCCGCCGCGACATTCCAGCAGGCGCTCGCGCTCGATGAAGATGACGCCGCAGCGCAATTGTACCTGCAGCGCACGTTGCGGCTGGAGGCGGCGCCGCCGGCGGAGTGGGACGGTGTGTGGACGCTGGAGAGCAAGTGATACGGCGAGGGGGCGTTTATGTTTGCCCCGGCGCAATTCGCCATGGCACGCCTACCAATGCAAGGTGCGCCCATCCAATAGTTCGGCCGTGTTCCAGTCGCTCACCAACGCCGGTAGCGGGGCTTCTTCGTGCAGAACGGGTTCTGCGCTGAGTCCTGACAGCAACAGGAAGTTGCCCAGCAGCATGTGGCCCGAATCGGTCAGCACCGATTCCGGGTGGAACTGCACGCCGTAGACTCGCTGCTCGTCGCTCGCGACGGCCATGGGCACGCCGTCGGTCGTGCGGGCGGTCAGCACCAGCTCCGGCGGGAGCGTCGCCTCGTCGACCACGAGCGAATGATACCTCGTCGCCCGCAGGGGACTCGGCAGCCCCGCAAACAATCCGCCGCCGCCGTGCTCGATCAGCGACGTGCGGCCGTGCACCGGCTCGGCCGCCCGCACAATCTCCGCACCGAACGCCGCACAGATCGCCTGATGCCCCAGGCACACCCCCAGCATCGGCACCTTGCCTGCCAGCTTCCGCACCAAATCCAGTGAAATCCCCGCCTCGCGCGGCGTGCAAGGCCCCGGCGATAGCACGATCGCCTCCGGCCGCATCGCGGAAACCTGGTCTACCGAGACCGCATCGTTCCGCACCACCCGCGTCGGCTGGCCCAGTTCCTCGAAGTACCGCGCCAGGTTGAACACGAAGCTGTCGTAGTTGTCGATCAGCAGAATCACGGAGGGTTGAGGGTTGAGGGTTGAGGGTTGAGGGTTGAGGGTTGAGGGTTGAGGG
>JAHWKJ010000776.1 GCA_019347905.1 Planctomycetota bacterium | reverse complement strand
GTCGGACAAGCTCAACTTCCTGTCGCTGATGCTGGCGCTGTTCTGCGGGACGGCTTCGCTGCCGCACATTCTCATCCGCTACTACACCGTCAAGGACGCCGCGAGCGCCCGCAAGAGCACGATCGTAGGCATCGCCAGCATCGGGTTCTTCTACGTGCTGACCCTGTACATGGGGCTGGGGGCGATGACCAGCGGCTCGATGGACGTGACGAACAGCAACATGGCCGCGCCGCTGTTGGCCCGCAGCATGAACGAGTGGTTGTTCGCCGCGATCTCGGCAATCGCCTTCACCACGGTGCTGGGGACGGTCAGTGGGCTGATCCTGGCTTCGGCCGGCGCGGTGACTCACGATCTGCTCTCGAACCTGGGCATGACGCTGACCGACCACGAAAAGGTGCGCGTGGCGAAGCTGGCCTCGGTGGTGGTGGGCGGCGTGGCGATCGTGCTGGGGATTCTGTTCGAGCGGCTGAACGTGAGCTATCTCGTGGGCTGGGCGTTCAGCGTGGCGGCCTCGGCCAACCTGCCGGCGCTGGTGACGATCCTGTTCTGGAAAGGCGTCACGCGGCAGGGCGTGATCGCGGCCGTGCTGGTGGGGATGACGAGTTCGCTGGCGTGGATCCTCTTGAGCAGCGACACGTTCAGCCAGGTCTACGGCCTGCCGGCCGGTGACGCGGTGGTGCCGTTCAGTCAGCCGGGCATCGTCACGATCCCGCTGGGGTTCGTGACGTTGATCGTGGTATCGCTGCTGACGCGCCGGTGGGGCGGGCGGAGAAGAGAGGATGGAGGATAGAGGATGGAGGATGGCCGGCAAATCGCCTTCGCTATCCTCTATCCTCCATCCTCTCCTCACTCCTCTTCGCCGTCGAGCAACTCGAGCGCCGTCGCGGCGGCGTCGCGCACGCCGGGATCTGGATCGGAAAGTGCATCCAGCAGCGCGGAGCGCGCCCCGCGGCCGCCCGCTCCCATCGCGCCGAGCACTTCGGCCGCCCACTGGCGGACGGCGGGCGATTCGTCCGCGAGCGCGTCGGTGAGTGCGGGGACGGCCGGTTCGCCCATCTGCACGAGGGTCCGGGCGGCTGTGGTGTGCAGACGCCGCTCCAGTTCGAGGGCCTCGCGGAGCTCGCGCTCCATCGGGTTGTCGGCGCGCAGCCGGTTCAGCTCGCGCTCCAGGCGTTCGATCTCGGTCGTCTGCTGTTCGTCGAGGAAGGCGGCGATTTCGAGCCGCCGCCGCAGTTCCGCGATCTGTTGGGCGGCATCGCCGGCCGGCGGCGCGCTGCCGCTGCCATTCGTCGCGGTCGATCGATCACCACTGCCATCGATTGAAAACCCGCGCCCGTCGGCCTGCAGGTCCATGAGTGCGGGATCGATGGGCGTGGGAATGGCCGGTCGGCGGAAGCTCTCATTCGGCCGGTGCGACAACAGCGAACTGGCTTCGGCGTCGAGGGCGGCGAGAGCGTCGGACCAGTCGAACGCGCGGGTTTCACCAGTGGATCGCCGCGACCGCAGACGATCGAGTTCGGCGTTCAGCCGCACGATCTCGTCCTGCAGGGACTCGAGCTGCCGGTCGCGGCGCAGGCTGGACGGTGTGGGACGTGCGGGCGGCGAAGACGCAGGCGGCTTTTCCGATCGAGCCGGCAGTGCATTTGGCAGCGGCGGCTGCCCCAGCCGCGAGGCGAACCGATCATCCGCCGGGCGGTTCGACCAGGCGACAAGACCAACCGCGCCCAGCAGCACGGCCACGCAGGCCGCCATCACGAACGGACGGCCGACTCCGCCGGAAAGAGAATTCATGACGCGCCCCCCGGAACCGAGAGAGCAAGCGACAACTGCCGGCCAGAACGGCCGGTGCAAATCGTGTCCGAACGGACGAACGACAGCGGAACCAAATCGATCCGCCGAGATCATTCTACCGACGCGCTCATCGCCGCCGCAATAAATTCCCCAACGACAGTCAGTCCATTCCAGTCGCTTCAGCGGCCTAATGCGGCTCCGATGAGCGCAAACAGCACTGCATACGCGACGACATCAATC
>JAHWKJ010000775.1 GCA_019347905.1 Planctomycetota bacterium | reverse complement strand
GGTGATGCGCCACAAGCTGGCAGCTTGTGACTACGGGTCGGGTCGATTACAAGCGCAGAGGTTTCCACTCACCCTTGTCATCACACCGGGAGATGGACCAGTGCTCGTGCGACTGATCGCGTTCGTGTGCTTTGCAGCGTTGGCACCCATCGCCGTTGCGGGCGAGGGGCCGCCGGAAGGCTTCTCCGAATTGTTCAACGGCGAGGACCTCACGGGCTGGCATGGGCGGCCGCACTTCGATCCGCGGAAGCTCGAGGCGATGGACGACGACGAGCGCCGCCGGACGCTGGACGGCTGGTGGAACGAGGCGCTCGAACATTGGCGCGTCGAGGACGGCGAACTCGTCAACGATGGCAAAGGGCCGTACCTCACGACGGACCGCGAGTTCGGCGACTTCGAGCTGCTGCTGGAGTACAAGACCGTGCCCAAAGCCGACAGCGGCATCTATCTCCGCGGGAATCCGCAGGTGCAAATCTGGGACTATACCCGCGAGGGCGGGAAGTGGGATCGCGGGGCCGACAAGGGTTCCGGCGGACTGTTCAACAACACGCGCGGCCGGGAGGGGCAACTGCCGCTGGCGCTCGCCGATAAGCCGTTCGGCGAGTGGAACCGCTTCCGCATTCGGCAGGTGGGGGCGCGGACCGACGTGTGGCTCAACAATCAGCTCGTGGTGGACCACGCGCTCATGGAGAACTACTGGGACCGCGGCCGGCCGCAGTTTCGCCAGGGGCCGATCCAGCTTCAGACGCACGGCGGCGAGATTCGCTGGCGGAACATGTTCGTCCGCGAGATTCCCGCCGACGAAGCCAACCGCCTGCTGCGGCGTCGCGACGAAGGTTTCGAGAGCGTGTTCAACGGCCGCGACCTCACCGGCTGGCAGGGCGACACGGGCAGCTATGAGGTCGTGGATGGCGCGATCGTGTCCAGGCCCGGCAAAGGCGGCAACCTGTTCACCAGCGACGAATACGCCGACTTCGTCGCGCGGCTGGAGTTCAAACTGCCCCCTGGCGGCAACAACGGCCTCGCCATCCGCTACCCCGGCACCGGGCGACCGCATCTGACGGCGATGTGCGAACTGCAGGTGCTCGACAACGACGCCGAGAAATACGCTGCCCTCGATCCTCGCCAGTACCACGGCTCGGCTTACGGCATGGCGGCCGCGCACCGCGGCTTCCTGCGTCCTGTGGGCGGGTGGAACTACCAGGAAGTGACCGTGCGGGGACCGAAGGTGACGGTCGAGCTCAACGGCTTCGTCATCCTCGATACCGACCTGAGTCAGGTGACCGAATTCAAGGACGGTGCGCCGCCGCCCGGCAAGGACCGCACGTCCGGCTACTTCGGCTTTGCTGGCCACAACGATCCGGTGGCGTTCCGCAAGGTGGAGATCAAGCGGCTCGACCCGCAGTAGGTCGATGGATCGATCCATCGACGCTCCCTCGCTGGCGCTTCGGGTTAGTATCTTTGCACACTAACCCGAAGCGCCAGCGAGGATCCCCTCCGAGGCTGTCGGGAAGCCCGCGGCGGGCCGCACGGCTCACCTCGCGTGAAAATTATGGCGATCGTGTTTGATTGTCCGCATTGCGCCGCGACGGTCCGCGTCGCGGACGACGCGGCCGGAAAGAAGGGTCGCTGTCCGCAGTGCGGCGAGTCCTTGCTGGTGCCGAGAGTCGTGCCACCGGCCGCCCCGCCGACCGGGCACGCTGACGCCGTGACGGGCGAACCCGCCGCGCCGGTTGTCCCGCAATTCACGTCGGCCCCGGTCGCTCCCGTTGCGGCGCGGCTGCGACGGCGTCGACGGCGCTCGACGTCGAGTGCGGTGGTAGTGCCGCTTCTCTTCGGCGCGGTGCTGCTCGGCGTTTGCCTGTGGCTGTTTCTGAGTGGGGAGCCGGAACTGGCGGGTGAGGTGCCCGGCGCGTGGCTGAGCGACTTCAACATTCCGCCGCAGGTGGTCGATCGCGCTTTGATCGACATGCCGGAGGACCGGCTCGCGACGGCGCTGAGCACCGGGCGGTCGGCCCTGTCTCTCGCCCCC
>JAHWKJ010000269.1 GCA_019347905.1 Planctomycetota bacterium | reverse complement strand
AGCCGGGAAGATCGAGCACGCTCTCCAATGCCTGCAAGCGTTCGCGGCGGTCGGCGACGCCGAGTTGATTCGTCAGAAAGTCGCCATACAACGGGTTGATGCTGCGGAAGACCAGCAGCCGCTCCAGCGTTTCTGTGGGATACGCGCGCTCGGGCTCGTAGCCTGTGTGTCCCTCACCTTCTGCGTCCGCGGGCGCTTGCGGCTCGCCGTCTTTTGAAGCCGATGCCGGCTTCGGCTTTTTCACGGTCGCGACCATTTCCACGCGAGCCTCCTGCAGGAGCGCTCCAAACGTGCCGCTCGGGGGGGCGGCCGCTTCCTCACCGGCGGGCTTGTCCGTCGCCTGGGGCTGCGCATCGTCCGCGTTCTCCTCGGGCGGAGGCGGATCGAGGGTGACGTAGCCGCCGGCCCACAGCGAAAGCAGCATCCGCGTGAGCTGACGCCGCCCCGCCGCGCGGGCCTTGTCGTCCATCAGCCGCTTGCTCATGGCCGTGCGCAACAGCTCCACGTCCGGCGAGAGCGACAACAGATACGCCAGCAGCCGCCAGGGAAATGGTCCGCGGCTGGAGAGCCGTGCGGGCGGGGCGGCAATCAGCTTCTCGAACTGGGCCTCGTTCCAGTACTGCTCGGTCGAGCGGCGGGTGGGGGCCTTCTTCTTGAGCCGCTTCTTCGCCTTGATGAGCTGCGGGTCCTTCGTGTCCTCCGGGATCTGGTCGTACTGCTGCTTCCAGCGCAGGATCTTCACGTCGTCTTCGTGGGCCAGCACGTAAACGTAGCCTTCCGTATCGAACTGAGGGCGGCCGGCCCGGCCGAACATCTGGTGGGCGCTCGACGGGTCGATCAGCTTCTTCTTCCCCGGCGGGCCTTTCATGAGCGTGGTGAGCACCACCGACCGCGCCGGCAGGTTGATCCCAGCGGACAACGTTTCCGTGCACACGCACACCGACAGCAGCTTCTTCTGAAACAGCGTCTCGACCGTGCGGCGGTAGCGCGGCAGAAGCCCCGCGTGATGCACGCCCACGCCGCGGAGCAGAATCTGCTTCAGCTTCGGCCCGGCCCCCTTCGTCCAGTCGTGATTGTCGAGCGCGGCCGCCAGCTCCTTCTGCTGCCCGTCGGCCAGCAGCGACTTCCCGCGAAGCTGCTCCGCCACAGACCAGCACTGCTCGCGATTGAAGCAGAACAGCAGGGCCGGCGTACGACGCGTTTCGGCGTCCGCCATGTCTTCGATCTGCTCGTTGAGCAGCTTGTCGCCGATCCAGTAATAGCGCAAGGGCACGCGGCGTTCGGTGCTCTGGACGAGCTGCACCTTGCGGCCGTGGGCGCTTCGCAGCCACAAGAGGAACTCCGCCGTATTGCCCACGGTCGCCGATAACAAGAGCAGCCGCACGTGCGAGGGCAACAGCGCCAGCGACAACTCCCACACGATGCCGCGCTCGGGATCGTTGAAGCTGTGAAACTCGTCCATCACGACGGCGGCCGTGTCGTCGAAGTCGAACGCCTCGCGGTGCAGCAGCCGGTTGAGCAGGATTTCGGCGACGACCACGCGGACGGTCGCATCGGCGTTCACGAGGCGGTTCCCCGTCACGAGGCCGACCTGGTCGCGGTCGAAGCCCCACGACTCGGCGGCATCCTGCATCTCGCGGAACTTCTGCTCGGTGAGCGCGATCAGCGGCGTCGTGTAATACGCGACGCGGCCGGTGGAGAGCGCCTCGAACAGCGCCGCCTCCGCGATCAGGGTCTTGCCCATTCCCGTCGGCGCACAGACCAGCACGCCTTCCTCGGCCGCGAACCACGCCAGCAGCGCCTCCTCCTGAACCGGATACGGCTCAAACGGCAGCCGGTCGAGGTACAGCGAAGCGAGCTCGTCCCGGGAAGGCATGTGGTTGAGAGTTGAGGGTTGTTGCCCTGGGCTGTCGAGTTCTACAACGTCTTCAGGTATTCCAGCACGGCCTGCTTCTCGTCGGCGTTCAGCACGTCCGGGAAATTGTGACCGGCGGCGCTCTTGCCGGGGCGGGTGGTGTCGAAGTAGCGCCGGCGGTCGGCGGCGGCGGTGACGTCGGGCGGCAGGCGATCGAAGGTCTCGACCTCCAGGCCCGCCTTCTCGCGGTCGTAGCCGTCTTCGGTCCGCAGCCACACGGCCGGCCGCTCGCGCGGGTGGAGGACGTGCCACAACGTCGGCACCGAGCCGTTGTGGAAGTAGGGGGCGCTGGCCCACACGCCGTCGAGCGGCGGGGCGACGTAACCGGCCGGCTCGAGGTCCACGCGATCGGCCCCGTAGCGGGTCATCCAGCTTTCGGCGAGCTTTCGGCGATGCTCGGGCGCGAGCGCTTTGAGACGCACCGGATCGGTGCCGATGACGTCGATCGGCACCATCCGCTCGGGATACTCGCCGCCGTCGCCATACGTGCCGTGACAGCGGCTGCAATGCTCGACGAAGACCTGTTCGCCGCGGCCGGCGAGCGCCGCATCGACGGGCCACGGGTACTTCGGCGGCCGCAGCGACTCGATCCAGGCGAGCACGTCGCGGAAACTGCTCTCCCAGCCGCGGACGGTTTCGCCGTCGTTCGTGGGCAGGAGCATGAACTGCATCAGCACGCGATGCGACTTGGGAGCGTGCCCGTCGCAGTACAGGCGCGTCTTCTTGCGGACGTTCCACAAGGGCGGGGCGTCCATGTCGTGGTGGATGAGGTTTTCCGCAGGGCGGCTGCGATCCACGTTCATTTCGCGGTCGCGCAGCGCGCCTACCGCGATGCCAAAGACCACGGAATTCGTCGTTCCATTCGACGTACCCAGCGGAATCTTGAGGACCGCCAGATCGAGATGCGACGGCGGACGGCCGAGCGCGGCCTTCGTGCGGATCACGTCTTCGGTGAGCGTTTGCAAAGCGAAGTGCGAGTTGGGCAGGCCGGGGATGACACTTCCGGCGACCTTGCCGGCGTGGCAGGCGAGGCAGTTCATCACCCAGCCGCCGCGGCCGTCGTCGACGTAGCCCAACGCCGGCTCCGAGCCGCCGTTCCGCTCGTCCGGCGATTCGATCAAACCATAACGTGAGAATGCCATTCGCCGGCGTTCGGCGGCGTCGGCTTCGCGGGCCTGCGATTGCAGCGGTTCCGGCCAGACCGTCCACAGGTTGGCAAAGACGTCGCGGTCGAAGTCGGGGGGCAGGAAGGGCTTCGTGACGAGGACGCGGTAGCCGCGTTCGGCGGGCGATTTGGGTTCGCCTGCGCGAGCTTCGGCCGAAAGCGATGCCATCGGCAGCACCGCGGCCACGCAGCACGCCGTCCATTTAATGAGCCAAAGCGCGGCATGCAAACCTGCGGGCATGTCTCGTTCAGTCCTGCGCCGCGTTTCCGCGTTCTTTGCGCGGCGGCGAGTAGCCTGTGAACACCTCGCGGACGACGGGCGTGCCGCCCACAATGTCTACAATAACGTTATAAGAGAACCCGCCGCCTTCGGGAAAGCGTGTCCAGCTCACTGTCCACCCGCCACCGGCACGCTGCTTCACGTGGGCCGATTTGACGGCGTCGACGAGCCACTCGCCCTCGTGCTTTGGGCGGATGGGCGGCGCGGGCTGATCGTTGGCGGCGAGCGCCCGCTCGGCGGCCGGCTGGGCGATTTCGATGGCTTTCTCACGCGTGACCGCGCCACCCGGCGGGATAACCGGCGGCACCGGCTTCACGGGCGGCATCGGCTGGACAGGCGGCATCGGCTGGACCGGACCGAGTTTGCCGACAGTGAACTCGACCGGCCGCGAAGCGATCTTCCCGGTCCAGTGCGGGTGCGCGAAGCGGATGCGGTCGCGCTGCGGATGGTCCTCGAACTCCAGCAGCACCCGTGCACGACACGGCCCTTGGCCGCAGGGGAGCAGAACCGCAGTCGGTGCGGGTTGGATGACCGGCGGCCGCGGGAAGGTGCGGGGACGATCTTTGACGGCCGGGCGCTGGTTGCCCCGCAGAATGGCGGGCGGAACGACCGCGGGAACCGACTCAACGACGAGCGTCCGCTGCAAAGATTCTCCGGCTTTGAGCGTTGCCGACTCGCCGGCGGCCGCGGCGGCGAGCGTGGCATCCAGCGTCCATTGGGCGGCCGTCTTCTGATTGCTGATGACGAGCTTCGCCTTACCGCCCAAGCGGGCGGCGTTGTAGAGGAGGAATTCCTTGTCGGATTCGTTCTTCAGGACCACTCTGAATGCCAGTGGGCCGTTGCCGGCGAATTCCTTCCGCTCGGGCTGGAGCGTGATCGAGAGGCCCTGCTCGCTGGCCGGCTCAGAGGCTTCCGGCCGCTCGCCCTCGGGGAAGCGCGGCTGTTCCTGGATGTTCAACCGGAACGCCGCCTGGGGCACCGGTTGCGGAACGATGCGATCCGCCGCGGATTCCTGTTGGGCCAGCACAATGGCGGCCATCAGCGAGATGACGGTGCTGCTCATTTTTCGGCTCCTTTTGCAGCGTGCTCTGTCGCCCCTGCCGGGGCTGCTACGTGCCCATGCGTCGCTCTCCCCACGGCTCGCGCCGTGGGCTATGGTCTTGCGGCGCTATCGCGGCTTACTTGTGACGCATGTGGCGCGCCGGAGTTCCAGCGAATTCGACGTGCCGCAGCGCTGCGACGTGGAAAGCTGTTCTACGTGCCTATGGGCTGCCGGCGTGACGTCGCGCCGTCACGCCCGGCGGCTGACTTCCGCGAGGAGCTGGAGGAAGCCCGGGTCCGCGAGGTGCTCGGGGGCGTCGATGCGGATGCGCACGGCGTCGCGGCCGTCGCGGCCGGGGGTGATGTCGCGGTCGGTTCCGCAGTCGGCGATGCGGCCCAGCGCCACGGATTGAGCGGGAACGTAGACCGTGAGGTCGATGCCGCTGCGGCGCTTGGTGTGCAGCGTGGCGACGACGCCGTCGCCGTTCCGCCCGCGCAGGTTGACGAGCGACTTGGCCTCGTAATCGAAGCGGCTGGCGGGCCACGTTTCGCCGAGCAGGTCGAGCAGCCGTTCGAGCACCGCCGGTTCCCAGCGGATGCGCTTGCCGTTCAGGAAGCCTTTGCGCGAGAGGTGCCACTTGCGGCCCAGCACCTTCCACGGCGTCAGCTCCGCGGGGTTCAGCTTCGCCCGGTGGGCCTGTGCGAAGAAGGCCTCGCGGGCCTCGGCCAGAAACGTGCGAAACGCCGGCGTGTCGATCTCGCGCAGCCAGTGCACGCTGATGCCGATCTCCTGCCAGGGGCCTTTGAGGTTTTTGACCTTCACCCGTTCGCCGCGGCCGTACACGGGCAGCTCGTCGAGGTCGTCGATCGCCGTGAGGGCGAGCTTTCGCGCGAGGTTCTGCTGGTCGAAGGTGTGCTTTTTGACGCGGAACTTGAGGCCCAGCAGCCATTCGTCGGCGGTCATCGCGTGCAGGAACCAGCCGCCCTGCTTGTCTTCCGCAAGCACTTCGACGACCGAGCGATGGTTGAAGTTCGGCTCCGCGAAGCCGCCGGCGGATTCGATCCAGTCGATCACCAGCTCCAGCGCGGCCCCCTCCCAGCGGCAGGGACTGCCGTTGTGAGCGACGCGGTCGCGCGTGTGCCAGCGCCGTCCGTCGGTCTGCCAGGGCATCCGCGTCTGCCGCCCGAGTTCCGCGATCTCGACGTCGCCCTCGCGCTTCTTCCGCGCGGCCCGCGGATTGAACAGCTCGCGTGGGGCGCGTGTGCCGGCGGCGAGGACGGGGGCGAGTAGCTCGCCGGTCCATGAGCGGAGGGCGTGGCCCGTGTCGCCATTCCCACCAGCCGCCTCCCGGTACCGCGCCGCAATCGACACCACGTCTTCCGGCGTGCCTTCGGCGACGATCAGGCCGCCGCCGGTGCCGGCTTCGGGGCCGAGGTCGATCACCCAGTCGGCCGTCTTGATCACGTCGAGGTTGTGCTCGACCACGACCACGGTGTTGCCGGCTTCGACGAGGCTGCCCAGCACCTTGAGGAGCTTGTCGATGTCGTCGAAGTGCAAGCCGGTGGTCGGCTCATCGAGGATGTAGAGCGTCTTGCCGGTGTGCGGGCGCGACAATTCGGCCGCGAGCTTCACCCGCTGGGCTTCGCCGCCCGAAAGCGTGGGGGCCGACTGCCCCAGCGTGAGGTAGTCGAGGCCGATCGCACACAGTGTCTCGAGGCAGCCGCGGATCTTCGGGACGCTGTCGAACAGCTCGCGGGCCTGACCGATGGGCATTTCCAGCACGTCGGCGACCGAGTGGCCGCGGAAGGTGACGGCGAGTGTCTCGCGGTTGTAGCGGCGTCCGCGGCAGGTTTCACATTCGACCCAGACGTCGGGCAGGAAGTGCATCTCGATGCACTTCTGGCCGTGGCCTTCGCAGTCTTCGCAGCGTCCGCCGGGGCGATTGAAGCTGAAGCGGCCGGGGCGGTAGCCGCGAACCTTCGCCTCCGGCATGCGGGCGAACAGCTCGCGAATCTGGTCGAAGACACCGGTGTACGTGGCGGGGTTGGAGGCGGGCGTCGAGCCGAGCGGCTGCTGGTCGACAACGATCACCTTGCTGATGTGCTCGACGCCGCGCAATTCGTCATGCGGGGCCGGTGTCTCGGTGGAGCGGTGCAGGCGGCGGGCGACGGCCCGGGCGAGCGTGTCTTCGATGAGTGAGCTTTTGCCGGAGCCGGAGATGCCGGTGACGCAGGTGAACGTCCCCAGCGGGATGCGAAGGTGCACGTTCCGCAGGTTGTTGTGCCGGCAGCCGGTGAGCTCGAGCCAGTGTGGAAGGGAGGATGAAGGATGGAGGATGGAGGATGGCGAGGACGGGTGGCACGGGTGGCTCGTCCACCCGTGCTCGGGGGTCGATGCCGCGCTCGCACTGGCGGACGAGCCGCCAGTGGCACCCGTCCCATGGTCATCCTCTATCCTCCATCCTCCATCCTCACTCAGCGACTTCATCCGGCGTTCGAGCGGAATCGGGATTTCGCGCTTGCCGGACAAAAACCGGCCGGTGAGCGACGCGGGGCGGCGGGCGAGTTGCTTGGGCGTGCCTTCCGCCGTCACGGTGCCGCCGAGGCGGCCGGCGCCGGGACCGAAGTCGTAGAGCCGGTCTGAAGCCTCGATGACCTCGCGGTCGTGCTCGACGAGCACCACCGTATTGCCCAGATTGCGCAGCTTCTGGAGGGCCGTCAGCAACCGGCGGTTGTCGCGCGGATGCAGGCCGATGGTCGGCTCGTCGAGCACGTACAAGACGCCGGTCAGCGCGCGGCCGATCTGCCCGGCCAGACGGATGCGCTGCGTCTCGCCGCCCGAGAGCGTCGGCAGCGGCCGCAACAGCGTGAGGTACTCGAGGCCCACGTCGACCAGGAATGACAGGCGGCTGGTTGCTTCGTTCAAAAGGTCTCCCGCGACGCGACGGTCCGCCGCATCGAGCCGCAGACTTTTCAGAAACGCGAGCGCCTCTCCCAGCGGCAGTTCGCCAAGCTGCTGCAGGGTCTTGCCGCGGAAGCGCACGGCGGCGGCATCGATCCGCAGGCGGCTGCCGCCGCAGACCGAGCAGGGGCCTTCGCCACGCAGGTCGAAGAACTTCTGCCGGTAGGCGTAGGAGACCCGCGCCGCTTCCTCAATGGCGGGGAAGACGCCCTTGTACTGCACCTTTAAGCCCACGGGCCCGAACCCGTGGGCTTCGTCTTGACTTCTGACTTTGATCCATTCGTCGCCGGTGCCGTAGAGAACGATGCGGCGGTGCTTCGGGTCGAGCTGCGAGAACGGCACGTCGAGCGGGATGCCGAATCGCGCCGCCAGCGCTCCGGCGATCACCGGCAACACACCGCCGGCCGGCAGATCCGGCCACGCCGCCACCGCGCCGTCGCGCAGGCTGCGGTTGGGATCGCTGACGACCGTCGAGAGATCGGTGCCGGCTTCGGTGCCCAGACCTTCGCAGGCCCGGCACCAGCCCAGCGGGCCGTTGAACGAGAAGTTGTTGGGCGTCAGCTCTTCGTAACTGGTGCCGCAGCGTCCGCAGGCGTAGTGCAGGCTGTAGCGCTCGATGAGCCACTCGGCCTCGGGACGCGACTCGTCGACGTGGGCCACGCGGATCGTTCCGCGGCCGAGATCGAGCGCCGCCTCGATGGAATCCGCCACACGCGAGCGGCCGCCGCGCGAGATCGTCACGCGGTCGACGACGATATCGACCTCGTGCTTGCGGCGGCGGTCCATGTCCGGCACGTCTTCGAGCCGGTGCGTGACGCCGTCAATCCGCACGCGGGTGAAGCCTTCGCCTTTGAGCCGCTGCCACAGGTCCTCGTACTTCTGTCCCACGCGAACTTCCTGCGGCGCGAGCACGAGCAGCTTTGTGCCCTGGGCGAGGCCGCACAGTTTGTCGATGACCTGGTCGCTGGTCTGCGTTTCGATCGGCACGTCGCATTCGGGA
>JAHWKJ010000268.1 GCA_019347905.1 Planctomycetota bacterium | reverse complement strand
TGATCCCGCTGATGATCGGGGCCGACGATATGGCCTTCCCCACGCTCAACATGCTGAGCTACTGGTTTTTCCCGCCGGCGATCTTCTGCTTCGCCTTTGCGCTGGGACTGGGGCCGGAGTGGCTGACCGGCGTGCCCGGCATGAACGCGGGGGCCGCGCAGGGGTGGACGGTGTACCCGCCGCTCTCGGCCCTGCCGCAGGCGGCGCCGGGGGCCGGGGCGGCCCAGACGTGGTGGCTGATCGGCCTGACGTTCATCGGCGTCTCGTCGATGATGGGCTCGGTGAACTATCTGACGACGATCATCAACATGCGGGCCCCCGGCATGACGCTGTTCCGCATGCCGCTGACGATCTGGGCCATGTTCATCACGGCCATTTTGCAGGCCTTCGCGCTGCCGGTGCTCACGGCCGCCGGTTTCATGCTGCTGTTCGACCGTTTGCACCTGGGCGGGGCGATGGAGGGCATCCATTCGGTGTTCTTCGTGCCGGCCGGACAGGTCGTCAACAATATGCCGCCCACGGTGGGCGGCGGACAGCCGCTGTTGTGGCAGCACCTGTTCTGGTTCTACTCGCACCCCGCCGTGTACATCATGCTGCTGCCGGCGATGGGCATGGTCTCCGACATGCTCTCGACGATGTGCCGCAAACCCATCTTCGGCTATAAGCCGATGGTGTATTCGCTGGCTGCGATCGCCGGGCTGGGGTTTATCGTGTGGGGCCACCACATGTTTACCAGCGGCATGAACCCGGCGCTGGGGATGACGTTCATGGTCTCGACAATCATGATCGCGCTGCCTTCGGCCATCAAAGTTTTCAACTGGATTGGCACGATCTGGGGCGGACGGCCACTGTTCAACACCGTGTTCCTCAACAGCGTGGCGTTTGTGTCGCTGTTTATCGTCGGCGGCCTGTCCGGCATTTTCATGGCGGCGGTACCGGTCGACATCTACTTCCACGACACGTATTTCATCGTGGCCCATTTCCATTACATCCTGTTCGGGGCCACGCTGTTCGGCGTGTTTGGGGGCATCCATTACTGGTTCCCCAAGATGTTCGGCCGCATGATGAGCGAGCCGTTGGGGAAGCTGCACTTTGTGTTGACGTTCATCGGCTTCAACGGGACGTTCTTCCCGATGCACCTCTTGGGCATCGGCGGCATGCCTCGCCGCTACGCGGATCCGTACCTGCACGATTACCTGCACCACCTGCTGCCGCTCAACCGTTTTATGACCGTGTGTGCGATCGTGATGGGCGTCGCGCAGCTCATCCTGATTTACAACTTCATTTCGAGCGCGTTTTTCGGCGAGAAGTGCGGTCGCAACCCGTGGGGAGCAAACGGCATCGAATGGATGGCCCCGTCTCCGCCGCCGCACGGCAACTTCGACGTGCAGCCGGTGGTTTACCGCGGCCCCTACGAATACTCGTCGCCGCTCGATCCCACGCGGGACTATCTCCCGCAGAACGAACCGCTGGACGTCGAGGCCCGGCGGAAAGAGCGGGACATGCACTTTCAGGCGGAGCACATCCCGGACGAAGGTGTGGAGAAACCCGAATGACGAAGCCCGAATGACGAAAGAATGACGAATGACGAAGCTCGAAACGTTTAGCCGCGACTCGATAGAGGAGCGCGCACGTTGAATCGCGCTCCTCTCCCGAGTCGCGTGCGGCGCCGCTTTCAGCGGTTATGAGGACGACATACCGCGGGTTCGCATTTCACATCGGAATCGCCGCATTGGGAGTCACGGCGGCTGCCATCGTGTTCTGGATCAAACCCGCTCCAGCTCGTGATGACTCTCTTTGGACACTGGTCAGTATTGCAACAATCGTGATTGCGACTGCTCTGGCAGTCCTTCCGTGTTACCGGCTCTGGCGCTTCTGGTCGTCGAGGTCGAGTGATTCTGATCACAACAGTGACGGACGGGACTGTCCTGACAGGCTGCCGGAACAGCACACGTAACGCTCATCCTTGAATGTCGCCGCAGCCAGCGAAGTACCAGCCTGCAGTGCACCGCACAGCCGTGTTGACGGCTGTGGTGGCGCTCGCGCCGATCGTGGTCGGGGCGCTGGTGACGACGCTCAATGCCGGCATGGCATTTCGCGACTGGCCGTCGTCGGACGGCTGGTTCATGCTCGCGTACCCGTGGCTGGCCGATCTCGTGCGCGGGGCCGTCGATAAGTTCGTCGAGCACGGGCACCGGCTGGCCGGCGTACTCGTGGGGATCGCGTCGATCGCATTGGCGACAGTGGCGTGGCGGAAAGAGCCGCGGCGATGGGTGCGGCTGACGGCGGCGGCGGTGCTCGCGGCGGTTGTTGCACAAGGGGCGCTCGGCGGAGCGCGGGTGCTGTTCGACCAGCGCGGGCTGGCTCTCTTGCATGGGACGCTGGCGTCGCTGGTGTTCTCGCTGATGGCGGTCGTGGCCCTCGTCACCTCGCGCGGCTGGCACGCCGCGGCCGACGTTCGCAATCCCGAAGAGGCCGGCTGGCTGAAGCCGCTGGCCGTCGGCTGCGTGCTGGCCGTGTTGCTGCAGTCGATCGTGGGCGGACTGGTGCGGCACCTGGGGACGGGACTGTTCGAGCATCTGGTGTTCGCCGGCGTTTCGTTTGCCAGCGTGCTGCTCACGTGCCTCGCTGTCCGCATCAGCGGTCTCGTGCCTCTCAGGCGGGCCGCACGCTGGATGCTTCTGGTCGCGATCGTGCAGGTGCTGCTGGGCGGCGGCGCATGGCTCAACAAGTACGGGTTTCCGCCAGCCGGTTATGTGGCGGTGCACGGGACGACGCCGCACATCGTGTTTCGCACGGCGCACGCGGTCGTGGGCATGCTGCTGTTGATGACGGCGGTCCGTCTGACGGTGCTGGTGTTTCGACTCGATTGGCTGGCGGCACGACTGGCGGCAGGTCCTACGATTGTCGCCGCGCCGCTTCCGAGGGGAGCGAACCCCATCGGCGAACTGGCCGAAGGGGGCGCTCGATGAGCAGCATCGATACCTCGCCGGCCTGCGCCCGCACGGTCCGTTCTCTGGCTGCGAACTGCCGTTCCGCGGCAACGGCCCGTCTGGCCGATTATCTCGAGCTGACGAAGCCGCGGATTGCCGTGCTCGTACTGCTGACGGTGGCGGTGGGCTTTGCGCTGGGTTCGGGCGCGGGGATGGATACTGTCCGATTGATGCACGCGCTGGTGGGCATCGCGCTGGTGGCTGCGGGTTCGAGCGCGATGAACCAGTGGCTGGAGCGGGACACCGACTCGCTGATGGCCCGCACGGCCGGACGCCCGCTTCCCGCCGGTCGATTGCAGCCGCGCGAGGCGCTCGCCTTCGGAGTTGCCGCCGGCACCGGCGGGTGCCTCTATCTCGCACTGCGGGTGAACCTGCTGACGGCGTCGCTGGCGGCCGCGACGCTGGCGCTGTACGCGTTCATTTACACCCCCCTCAAGCGGCGGACCGCGTTCTGTACCGCGGTCGGGGCCGTACCGGGGGCGCTGCCGCCGGTGTTGGGCTGGACGGCGGCAACGGGCCGGCTGGAGGCCGGGGCCGCGGTGCTCTTTGCGATTCTGTTCTTGTGGCAGTTCCCGCACTTTCTGGCGATCGGCTGGTTGTATCGCGAACAGTACCGGGCGGCGGGACTGCGGATGCTGCCTGCATCGGAACCGCGGCCGCGCGTGACGGGCCTGATGTGCGTTCTGTACGCCGCCGTGCTGGTGCCGGTCAGTCTGCTGCCGGGGCAGGTGGCGGTCGCGCGACACGGCTACGCGGCGGCAGCCCTTGTGCTGGGACTGGGATACGTGCTGTGCGCCGCGCGGTTTTTCATCGCCGGCTCGCGTCCGGCGGCCCGCGGGCTGTTGATGGCATCGATCGTGTATCTGCCGCTCTTGTTGTTGACGATGACATTTGGGAGGGTCGAGTCTTTCTGGCTCTCGACCTTCAACCCTCAACCCTCAACTCTCAACTCTCAACCCGGCTCCAACCTCGACCAATAATGGCTGCACCCGCTCACGCTCCTGCCCATGCCCATCGCGCCGTGCGCATGGGTCTGCCGATCCCCAACAGCAAGCTGTGCATGTGGCTGTTCCTGGGGACGGAGATCATGTTTTTCACGGCCTTCATCGGCACGTACATCGTGCTGCGGCTGGGGTCGGTCGACGCCAACGGCGTCAACGCCTGGCCGACCGATCCGGAAGTCACGCATATCCTGGTGCCCATGGGCGCGATCAACACGCTGGTGCTGATCCTTTCCAGCTATTGCGTAGTAGCCGCCCACGAGGCGATGGCCTACAGCCGCTTCGGCAAGGCGCGGCTGTTTCTGTGGCTGACGTTCGCGGCGGCCTGCGTCTTTCTGGGCATCAAGGGCGTCGAGTACGCGGGCAAGATCTCGCACGACATTCTGCCGGGCCGCGTGGCCGAGACGGCGGAACAGGCCGAGCAGAAGTTTCTGCGCGAGATGGAAGAAGTGGTGGAAGCGGGTGCGAGCGCCGAGTTTGCGCAGGCTTTCCAAGACACGCGGAACCGGCTGACGGAGGACGTCTCGACGTCGATTCCGCTGGCGTCGATTGCCGAGCGGCGGGCCGCACTCGGCCCCGGCGAACGGCTCCCGCCGCTGACTCCCGAAGAGCTCGAACATCACGCGGCCGGCCTGCGGGAGAAGTTTCCGAGTGAAATGTCGGCCGTGCACGACCCGCACCCGATTCTGTACGGGAACTTGTTTGCCTCCACCTATTTCCTGATGACGGGTTTCCACGCGCTGCACGTGGTGGTGGGGATGATCATCTTCGGCATCGTGCTGGCGAAGGGGACGAAGCTGGGGCCGCAGCATCGCGAGTACGTGGAGAACGCCGGGCTGTACTGGCACTTCGTCGACCTGGTGTGGATTTTCCTCTTCCCGCTGATTTACATCGTGTAACGCGCCCACGGCGAGCGGGGGGCGTCAGCCCCCCGATCACCTCGAAAACCCCTGCCATCCGCGGCTGACCTTCGGATCGCAAGTTCGCCACGGCTCAGCAGCGGCACAGTTCATCGAACGTATCGGGAGGCTGACGCCTCCCGCTCGCCTTGGAGGACGACTCAGCATGGCCCACGAGCATCATGAATTCGAGCCGCCGATCGCCGGCGAACACGAGCAGAGCCACCACGCCGCCAACTACTTGATGGTGCTGGGAGTGCTCCTGGTCTTCACGTTGCTGTCGGTCGTCTTCGACGTGGTGGACATGAAGGGCAAGACGGTGCTCGGCGTGTTCAACGGCTCGCTCCTCTTGATCGTGCTGGTACTGGCGGTCGCGGCGGCCAAGGCGCTGTGCGTGATGGCGTACTTCATGCACCTGAAGTTCGAGCGGAACTGGAAGTACGTGCTGCTGGCCCCCACGATCATTCTGGCGATGGGGCTGCCGCTGGCCCTGATGCCCGATATCGGCGTGCCGTACTACACCTCGGTCGCTCCGCAGCGCGAAGAGGTCGTGCACGAGCGGGCGAAAGAAGAATCGGAAGCGGCCGAGACGCGAATCCGCGAGCCGGTCCCGCCCGGGTCGCACGAGTGATGTCCGCCGCCGAAGACGACCGCACACGGGGTCAGACCCCTTTGCGGACGTTCGATTCAGAACAACTGCGAGCGGGTGAGCCGCAAAGGGGTCTGACCCCATCCCCTGCCGTCGCCATCGAAGGGCTCGGTCACCGCTACGGCGGGCGGCGGGCCTTGGAAGACATATCCTTCGAGGTCGCCCGCGGCGAAATCTTCGGCCTGGTGGGCCCCAACGGCGGCGGCAAGACGACACTGTTTCGCCTGCTCAGCACGCTGCTCCCCGTGCAGGAGGGTCGCGCCAGCGTCTTCGGGCGCGAGTTGGCCAACGAACCCGATGCCGTGCGGCGCGCGATCGGCGTGACGTTCCAGTCGCCCAGCCTCGACGGCAAGCTCACGGTGCGAGAAAACCTCAGGCACCAGGGGCACTTGTACGGCCTTTCGGGACTAGCCTTGCGCGACCGCATCACGAGGCTGCTGGACCGGCTCGCGCTTTCCGACCGCGGCGGCGACCGGGCGGATTCACTCTCCGGCGGCCTCAAGCGTCAGGTGGAAATCGCCAAGGGATTGCTCCACGACCCTCAGCTCCTGTTGCTCGACGAGCCGAGCACCGGACTCGACCCGGGCGCACGTCTCGACTTGTGGAAGCTGCTGGAATCCCTGAAGCGCGACAGCGGCGTGACCGTGCTGGCGACGACGCATCTCATGGACGAGGCCGAGCGGGCGGACCGGCTGGCGATTCTCGACCGCGGGAAACTCGTTGCGATAGGCACGCCGGAGGAACTGAAAGACTCGGTGGGCGGCGACTGCCTCACCATTCGCTGCCGCGGCGGGGCCAATCCGCAGGTGCTGGCAGGAAGAATCGCCGAACATTTCGGCGTCACCCCGCAACTCGTGGACGGGACGCTGCGCATCGAGCGCGATCGCGGTCACGAGCTGTTGCGCGAGATTGTGGAGATGTTTCCGGAACCGATCGCCTCCGTCAGCCTCGGCCGGCCGACGCTGGAGGATGTGTTTGTGGCGCGGACGGGGAGGCGGTTTGTGGCCAGAGAGGATGGAGGCGACGGCAGAGAGGATGGAGGATAGAGGATGGAGGATGGCGAAAGCCTGCGATCGAGGAGCGAAGAAGAGGCTGGGTGGCAGCAGGCCGGCCATCCCCCATCCTCCATCCTCCATCCTCTCCGGGAGCATCCTCTCCGCCAGCCCTTCTGGCTGCCGGTGTGGACGCTGGCCGTTCGCGAGCTGGTGCGATTCTTCCGGCAGCGGACGCGGATCGTGGGCGCGCTGGGGCAGCCGGTGATTTTCTGGATCCTGTTCGGCGCTGGCCTGTCGGGATCGTTTCGCGCTCCCGAATGGGCGCCGGAGGGCATGGCGGTCAGCTACCAGGAGTATTTTTTCCCCGGCGTCGCCGTGCTCATCATCCTCTTCACGGCCATCTTTTCGACCATCTCGATCATCGAGGACCGTCGCGAGGGATTTCTCCAGGGCGTGCTGGTGGCGCCGGTGCCGCGGACGGCGCTGGTGCTCGGCAAGGTCGCCGGCGGTGCGGCGCTGGCCCTGATCCAGGTGGGGCTGTTCTTCGCGATCGGCCCCCTGCTGACTCTCGCAGGCGTCGCGCCTACAATGGACTGGACGTTTACGCCGGCGAGCCTCGCGGCCGCCGTCGGGTTCGCAGCGCTGTTGGCGTTGGCGCTGACGGCGCTGGGATACGTGATTGCATGGCCCATGGATTCGACGCAGGGCTTTCATGCAATCATGAGCGTCTTCTTGTTGCCGATGTGGCTACTGTCGGGCGCATTTTTTCCCGGCGACGACGGCTGGCTGTCGTGGGTCATTCGGCTGAACCCGTTGACCTACGGGGTGGCGGGCCTGCGGCGGTTGTTGTATCCGGAGGTGACGCTGGGCACGTCGGCGTCGCTGCCTCCGCTGGGTGTATCGATCGCGGTGACGAGCGTGTTTTGTGCGGCGTGCCTGGGCCTGGCGGTGGCACTGACGCGACGGCGGACGTCCCGCGACGCCCGCTGACGCCGTTTAGCCGCGGCCCAACGGGCCGCGCGCTTTGCGATCACATGAAACCGGATACCTGGGGCGAGAAAGCCATGGAGAATGAGCGGCAGTTCGCGACGGACGAGATTGCGAATCAGCCCAAGGCCACGTGCTGCGGGATGCGGCCTGGCTTGTTCGCGCTGGGGCTGGTGCTGTGGGGACTGGCGGCGGCCGGGCTCTACGTCGCGTGGAAGAACACGCAGCGGGCGGCCGAGGAGCGCTCGGCATCCGGCGCGCCCGTGGCGAACGGCGCGGCGAAGCCCATCGTGCTTTCGCCCCAGCAGAACACCCTGCCGCCTCAGACGGCCTGGGATCCCGCAGGCGTGGACGATTTCTCGTTCACCGAGCGCAGCGGCCGCACCGTGACCAAAGCCGATCTCCTCGGGCGTCCGTGGGCGGTGTGCTTCGTGTTCACCCGTTGCGCGGGGCCGTGCCTGTCCATCACCGGGCAGATGCGCAAGCTGCAGGAGCAGACGGCCGGTAGCGACGTGCGGCTGGTGACGATCACCGTCGATCCCGATTACGACACGCCCGAGCAGCTTCAGAAATACGCGCATGCCTTCGCGGCCGAAGAAGATCGCTGGCTGTTTCTCACTGGCGATAAGGATGAGATCTATCGGCTGATCCAGGACAGCTTTCGCCTGCCGGTGAAGGAGTTGACCGGCGCCGAGCGCAAGCCGGGTTGGGAAGTGCTGCACTCAACGAGCATCCTGCACGTCAACGCACAGGGCGTGGTCGTCGGCAAGTACGAGGGCCGCGATGACGCGGAGGTCGCGAAGCTGCGACGGGCGCTGCTGGACGAAGCGTCGATGCTGAAGCCGGCGGCGGCAGGCAATTCCTCTCCCC
>JAHWKJ010000774.1 GCA_019347905.1 Planctomycetota bacterium | reverse complement strand
CGAATACGTCCGGCTGACCGGTCACCTGACGCTGGCGGACATCCGCGGTCGACACGTGCGGGAATGGACCGCCGAGCACGACCGGGACCGCCTGAACCAGATGCTCGCGCAATGCCTTCAGACCGGGCACGTTCGCAACCTGGAGATTGACTGTTGCGAACCTGCAGGAGACCGCACGCCCGTCGAGCTCAACGCGACGCGGCTCGATACGCCCGACGGACCGTGGATTCTCGGCCTGTGTCGCGACATCAGCGAACGCCGCCGCGCCGCTGCGGCACTGGCTCAAAAGGCCGAGGAACTGGCCCGCTCCAACGCCGACCTCGACGAATTCGCCTACGCCGCCTCGCACGACCTCAAAGGGCCGTTGGGCATGGTCATGCGCCACGCCCAGCGGCTGGAGCGCCGCTGCGGCGAGCGGCTCGACGCGGAATCCATCGAGCACCTCGACAGCATCAAGAACGGCGTGCGGCTGATGGACCGGCTGATACGCGACCTGCACACGAACTCGCAGGTGGGCCGGGACACGCGGCTGGAACCCGTCGACACCGCGGCGCTGGTCCGCGAGGTGGCGATCGTGCTGAGCCCGCAGATCGAAGACGCGGGCGCCCAACTCTCCACCGCGGGGCTGCCCACGGTCGTCGCCAGCCGCACCGACCTGTTGACGGTGTTTCAGAACCTCATTCAGAATGCGATCAAGTTCCGCGAGGCCGGCCGGCCGCCGCGCATCGACGTTTCGGCCGAACGGGAGAGCGAAGAGTGGGTGTTCGCCTTCCGCGACAACGGTATCGGCATCGATCCCGTCTACAGCGAGCGGATCTTCAAGCTCTTCGAGCGGCTGCCGGGATCTGCGGACACGGAGGGCACCGGCATCGGCCTCGCCAACTGCAAGAAGGCCGTGGAGCGCCGCGGCGGCCGCATCTGGGTCGAGTCGCAGCCCGGCGCCGGCAGCACGTTCTACTTCACACTGCCGATCCTCGCCGAAGCGGCTAAGACTTTTAACAGGAGTTAACGGAGATAACGGAGCAAGCAGTCAGCGGCGGAATCCAGACACGCTCTCAGGAATGCGTCTTTCTCCGTTACCTTCGTTAACTCCTGTTCAAAGAAAACCAATGGCTCACATCCTGCTCATCGACGACGACGTGGATTTCACGCGGTTTCTGCGCGAAGCGCTCGCCGAGCACGACCATGCAATCGACTGCCTCGGCGGCGCGGACCGGGCGACCGAAGTCCTCGACCGCGGCGAATACGACGTCATTCTGCTCGACAACCGCCTGCCGGGTCTATCGGGAGTCGAATTCCTGGCGACGTTGAAAGAGCGCGATCTCGACGTGCCAGTCATCTTGATGACGGGCGAGCCGACGTCGGACACGGCCATCCGCGCCACCAATCTCGGCGCGCACAGCTATGTCGTGAAGCCGCTCGAAGTCGCGGAGTTGCTCGACGAGTTGGAGCCGCTGATCGACGAGGCCGTCGAGATCGCCCGCTCCATGCGCGAGCGGGTGGGGCTGCCAGGCGAGGCGCCCGCCGACGGCCGCACGCAATTGCTGGGCAACAGCAAGAGGATGCAGAAGGTTTACAGCCTCATCGGCAAGACAGCCGCCACCGACTGCAACGTGCTGATTCTGGGCGAGACCGGCACCGGCAAGGAACTGGTGGCGCGGGCCATTCACGGTTACAGCCACCGCCGGAACAGGCCCTTCGTCCCGATGAACTGCACGGCGCTCAGCGAGAGCCTGCTGGATGACGAGCTGTTCGGCCACGAAGCCGGCGCCTTCACCGGGGCCGAACGACTCCGCAAGGGCCGTTTCGAGCATGCCAGCGGCGGGACGCTATTTCTCGATGAAGTAGGCGACATGCCACTGGCGCTTCAGGCCAAGCTGCTCCGCGTGCTGGAGAATCGGGAAATCGTGCGGGTCGGCGGGAACGAACCGATTCAGGTCGACGTGCGGATCGTCTCCGCCACGCACCGCGACCTCGACGCCCGCGTCCGGCAGGGGCAGTTTCGCGAGGACCTCCTGTACCGGCTGCGGGACATGCCGCTGC
>JAHWKJ010000267.1 GCA_019347905.1 Planctomycetota bacterium | reverse complement strand
GCGCCCAAAAGGCCGCCGCAGACGCCAAAGCCGCGATGGAGAAAGCCACCGCCGCCGCCAAAGCGGCCGAAGTCGCTCAGGGCGTCGTCACCAAAACAGAACAGGGCATCGCGGCGGCGAAAGCCACCATCGACGCCGCCCCCGAGGCCGAGAAGCAGGCTGTCGCCGCCCTCGAGGCCTTCAAGCCCGAGCTCGCCAAGGTGCAGGAACAGTTCGCCTCCGTCGACAAAGAGTTCATCGAGCGGCAGCAGTCGCTCGAAGAGGTGCTGATCGCCGCGGGCAAGCATGTCTCGTTCGCCCGTTCGGTCGCACCGATCTTCGCGGCGCGGTGCCTGGCGTGTCACAACGCGCGCACGGCCAAGGGCCGGTTCAACATGGAGTCATTTGCCGCGGTGATGAAAGGCGGCGAATCGGGCGATGCGATCGCGGCCGGCGACGCGGACGCCTCGAACCTCATCGGCATGATCGACGCCGGCCTGATGCCCAAAGACGCCGATCCCCTGAAGCCCGAAGAGGTCGCGCTCCTGAAGAAGTGGATCGCCACCGGGGCGAAGCTCGACGCGGGCGTGAAGGCGGATGCCCCGCTCATTGCGATTATGCCTAAGCTGCCGCAGCCCGATCCGCCGGAAAGCTACCGCGTTCCCGTGCCGGTGACGGCCCTCGCGTACAGCCCCGACGGAGCATTGCTGGCGACGTCGGGTTATCACGAAATCATCCTGTGGAACGCCGCCGACGGGCAGCAGGTGCGGCGAATCACCAACGTGGCCGAGCGCGTCTACGACATCGAGTTCACCGCCGACGGGCAGCGGATCGCCGTCGCCGCCGGCACGCCCGCCCAGACCGGCGAGGCCAAGCTGTTCAATGTCGCCGACGGTGCACTGCTGGCCGACCTGGTGCGGACGGACGATTCCGTGTTCGCCGTCGCCTTCAGCCCGGACGGCGCGCGGCTGGCGTGCGCCGGCGCCGACCGCGCAATCCGCGTCTTTGACGTCACCAGCGGCGAACGGCAGCTCTCGATCGAAGATCACGCTGACTGGGTGATGGACGTGGCCTGGTCGCCCGACGGTGCCAAGCTGGCCTCCGCGAGCCGCGACAAGACCTGCAAAGTCTTCGACATGAAGACGGGCGATTCGCTGGTGACGTTCAACGGGCACGGCGAGCCGGTGTTCGGCGTAGCCTTCAGCCCCGATGGAAACCAGGTGCTCTCGTCCGGCCGCGACAAGCAGATCCGCGTGTGGAACACCGGCGATGCAAAGCCGGTGCGGGCCATCGGCGGGTTCGGCAATGAAGTCTTCCGCATCGTGGTGACGAAAGACGGCCGCGTCTTCAGCACCAGCGCCGACAAGACCGCCCGCGTGCACCAGATCGCCGACGGCAAGCAACTCGCCGTTTACAGCGGGCACCAGGACTGGATCTACTCGGCCGCGTTCCATCCCGAGACAAAGCGGCTCGCGACCGGCAGCTACGACGGCGAAGTCCGCACGTGGAACGTCGAGGACGGCAAGGGCGTGGCCACCTTCGTCGCCGCTCCCGGTTACAAGCCGCCCGAGCAGACGGCCGGCAAGTAGATCCTTCTCGCTCACACGGGGTCAGACCCCTTTGCGGACGAGCGGCGTTGAGTCGTCAAAGGGGTCAGACCCTTCTGCGGCTCACGCGCTTCGTTGCTTAATCGCCGCGAGCCGCTAACGTGTGTCCATGAACGGGCCATCGCTCTCGCCGGCCGCGGACCTCTCGTCGGCCGCCTTTGACGACGACGAATTCCTGCAGGCCATTGTGTGGCGACGGCGGGCGCCGCGGGCCTTGGTCGAGCCGGCCGGCCGCGGCGACGTCGATGCTTTCTGTGCCGCGCTGCGGGATGACCTGCGCGCACGCTTTCGCAGGATCGACCCGCAAACGCACGGCCTGCTGTGGCAGCCGGATCTGCTGCTGGGTGTACGGCCGGGTGAATCGTCCCGAATGCGGACGCTGTTGGAGCGGCACGAGCAACTCACCGGACGGCGTCGCGAACGTGACAAGCGCCGCCGCTCGAATGGCCGCGCAGCGAAAAACGGCCATGCCGCGCCGGTGGTCGGCTCCGCGCCGCCCGACGAATGGCTGAACGGCCTGCAAGCGCCGGAACCACCGACAGCCGTGGAAGCGCTGCTGCTGCTCGACCTGCTCATCACGCAAGGCCCAAGCCTCCCCGGCGACGAGCTGTGGACGCTGTGGCGAACGGCGCTGGAATGGTCGACCGCACTGGCCGGCGAAAGCGACGCGGCCGCCGCGGCGCCCGAGCGCGGCTCGCTCGACGTCGAGCAGCTCCAGCGGTACGGCGAATTGCCCTGGATGGCGGGGCTGGTCCTCGAAGCCGTGTCCGGGGCCGGGCGGCTGAAGAAGGCCGGGCGGCGTTTTCGGAGGGCGGAGCTCGCGGCGCAGATCGGCGACGACGGGGCTCCGGATCCGCGGTGGCTGCCCGCACTGCCGGTCTGGCTCTCGTCGCATGCCCGCTGCGGCGAACTGGCGCGTCGTGCCGGGGAAGAGAAGCTCTGGAACGCCGCCGCGGAGCGCCGCTGGCGGAGATTGTTCTCCGTTGCAGCCGCGCTGAGCGGCGCCGATGGCCGGTGCGTGCTTCCCGGCGGCAACGACTCTGCAGAGAGCGCGGGACCAAGAGCCGATTGGACGGAGCTGATTTCGGTGGCCGCCACTGAGATCGAGGTTCCGCCGCACGAATCTTTGAAGCTGCTCAAACACCTGGGCAGCCGTAAGCGCAGGCCCGAAGGCGCGTCGAAGCTGCGTTCGCACCGCGACCGGCCGGGCGTGCAATCGGATGAGGCTCGTCTGGCCGTGCTGCGCAGCGACTGGTCGCCCACGGCCGACGTGCTTGCCGTCGCGCACGATCGAAGTCTTCCGCTGGTGGCGCTGGCCGGCGGCGGCGAACCGCTGTTGGCCGGCCGATGGGAACTGGAACTGCGCGTTGACGGGCGGACGCTTTCGTTGGCCGATCACTGGGAGTGCGTCTGCTGGCACAGCGACGCCGACGGCGACTACTGCGAGCTGCAGCAGACGATCGGCGATGTCCACGTCGAGCGGCAGTTCCTGCTGGCGCGCGGCGGCCGCTACGCCCTCTTTGCCGACTGCGTCTCCGGCGCGGGAGACTCGCGCGTGGAACTCTCGTCGCGGCTGCCGCTGGCGGAAGGCATTGCGGCGACAGCCGAGCGCCCCACGCGTGAAGTGCGGCTGAGCGACGCTTCCCGACCCGCAACTGACAAGCGGGGGGTAGACGGCCCGCTCGCACGTGTGTTTCCACTGGCGATGCCGCAGGATCGCACGTTGAGCGTCGCCGGGGCCTTCGAGATCGCGGAGGACTCGCTGGCGTTGCGGCTGTCGGGCCTCGGCGGCCTGTACTCCCCGGTCCTGCTCGACTGGCATCCGCGCCGCCGCCTGGCCCCGGCCCAGTGGCGCATGCTCACGATTGTCGAGGAGGGCCGCCGCCTCAAGGCGGGGGAAGCGGGCGGATACCGGCTGCGGCTGGGTCGTCACCACCTGCTCGCGTTCCGCAGCCTGTGCCGGCCGGGAGCGTATCGCACAGTGCTGGGGCATCACACGCGGTACGAGACGGTGGTCGGCCGCTTCACGGAAGATGGCGAAGTCGAGCCGGTGCTGCTGGTTGAGGGGGCCTGAGCCTGCGGCCGCTTGTAACGGTTATGCCGTTTGCGCGGGAAAATATCGACTGCCGAGGGATCGGCCGCCGATGTACGACTGAGCGCTTCTCCCGCACGACCCGCCGCAGACGGATTCATGCTCCGGTCCAGTTGCTTTCAATCCGCAGCGCGCGGCGATAGGACGGGGTGCCCGATGGCAGTGTTCCCGGCGGGGCTGGCTGCGCTCCTGCTGCTTGCGACCTGCTCGGGGTGCCGTACTGTAGACCGGCCACACATGAGACCGGCGGCTGCTGAGGTCTCTTCGTCGTCCATCCGCCAGTGCGACGCTGCGGCCATCGTCCTTCCTGAAGATGACTGGAGGCCCTCAAGCGCCGACCGCCATGAGGCGTCGGCCAGCACGATCCCTGCCGTCCCGGAGGGACGATTGGAAGTAGCCCAGCAGTTTACTGCTGGGGTTCCGGTGGACGGGTCTCCTACAAGTCCCGGAGGGACGACCGACGACCTTCCAGCGCACCCCAGCGATGAATCGCTGGGCTATTCTCAATGGTCCCTCCGGGACGAACCGACGGTCCGGGGCGACCGGCATCGCTTTCTGCCTTTGCTTCGCGAAGACGCCCTCGCCCTGTGGAGCGCCGAACACGCGATCGTACTGGGCACCGCGCTCGGCGGCTCGCTCGCTCTGCGCGACGATCTCGATGAGGACGTCCGCGACAGCACCTCGCGGCATCCGGAGCGGTGGGGCGACGCGGGAGAGATGATCGGCGGTTTTGGCGAGCCGCAGTACCAGGTCCCGGCCCTGCTGGCCGTGTACGGCTACGGTCTCAGGCACCCTGAGAGCCGCGCCCGTGATCTGTCGCTTTCGCTGATCAGCGCCTACACGCTCACCGGGCTGGGCACGACGCTCGTCAAGGGCGTCACCAACACCGATCGGCCCAGCCGCGAATGGAACGACGGAGAATTCGGCTTCCCGTCTTTTCACGTCGCAAGCAGCATGTCGCTGGCGGCCGTGCTCGATGAATACTACGGCCCCACGGCGGGCGTGCCGGCCTACGCGCTGGCGGCCGCTGTCGGCTACAGCCGCATCGATCAGCGCGACCACGATCTGTCCGACGTGGTGTTCGGCGCGGCGATGGGCTGGGTGATCGGCAAGACGGTCGCCGGTCGACACCTCCGCAACGACGGCAGCCTGCGGCTATTGCCGTGGTGCCGGCCGGCGGACGGCGCCAGCGGCATGGCGTTCGAGCTGGCGTACTGAACGGGGTCAGACCCCTTTGCGGACGTGCGATGCAGATCGTGGACTACGTGTGAACCGCAAAGGGGTCTGACCCCTTCCGCGCGAGCTTCACATCGCCTGCTTCAACAGCCGCAGGAATTCCTTCAGGAACGGCGTGTTGTCGTGCCACGTGCGGGCGGTGACGAGATTGCCGTCCACCACGCACGCCTCATTGACGAACGTCGCCCCCGCCAGCGTCGCGTCCAGCTCGCACTTGGCGACGGTCGTCACTTTGCGGCCGCTGACGCAGTTGGCGGCGGCGATGATCTCGATTCCGTGGCAGATCGACGCGACCGGTTTCTTCGCATGGAAGAAGTGCGTCGTGATATTGAGCAGGTCCGGATCGTAGCGCAGGTACTCGGGCGCGCGGCCGCCGGAGAGGAACAGCCCCGCGTACTCCTCCGGCTTCACGTCGCGGAAGGCGATCCTGGCCTCCAGATGATAGCCGGCGGTCTCGCGCGTGATGTCCCAGCCGGGCGGCTGCTCGTGCAGGACCATGTGATACAGCCTTGCCTCGGGCCCCGCGACCACAACCTCGAAGCCATCTTCGGGCAGGCGGAAGTAGGGGTACATCGTGTCGAGGACCTCGGTGGCGTCTCCGATGACGAGCAGCACCTTGGGCATGAGTGGCTCCTGCTGGGATTCCCGCGTCCGCTTCTGCTGCGAAGGTACCGGAGAACTGCCGCGGCGCTAAGCCTCCTAGTGTGGATTTCAATCCACACGACGACTTCTTGAGCGGCACACGGCAAGGTGCATCGGCCGTGTGGATTGAAATCCACACTACCGGCTTTCGGACGCACACACCATGAGTTCAACGCGAAAAACGCGGGGCTGACAGGGTTGGCCCGTTGCGGTACGATCCCGCCCCGCAGTTCCTTGCCGGCGCTGGCTTCGGTTTGTGTCATCGTGGTTTTCAGGATCAGCCGCGCACCGGGACTCCAATGGGCGAACGGCGTCGAATTCGGCATTCCAGCGTCTCGCGGGCCGGGCTCCGCGGCGCAGTCGTCGCGCTGGCTCTGGCCTGCGTCATGGCCTGCGGCTGCGTGCAGCGGCTCGTTCAGCTTCGCTCGGACCCGCAGAATCCGCTGGCCTCGCAGTTGCAGCTCTATGCCAGCGGCGGACCCAGGCCCAGCGAACGCACCGAACAGCTTTTGCGGCGGTACGATCTGCCGACGCGGTTCGGCGCCAGCGGCACCCAGACGCTCTCGGCCCTGGAAACGATCCACCGCTCCCAGCCGCAACCTGAAACAGCCTACGCGCTGGCCGAGCTGAATTACATTGCCGCACGCAAGGCCGAATTCGCCCACCGCTCGCGCGCCCAGGACCAGTACCTGAGCGCCGTCGCCTACGCGTACGAATACCTGTTCGACGGCCGCTACGACACGCGCCGCAACGTCTACGATCCGCAGTTTCGCGGCGCCTGCGATCTGTACAACGCGGCGCTCGAAGAGTGCCTGCGGATCGCGCAGGCCGAAGGGAACTTCCGCCCCGGCCACACGCTGGCACTTGCCACAGCGGGCCGGCAGGTCGAAGTGACGATCGAGTCCCGCGGCTTCAACTGGCTGGCGCAGGATTTCGACTCGTTCAAGTTCGTCTCCGATTTCGACGTGGTGGGGCTGAAGAACCGCCACCGCACCTCCGGCCTCGGCGTGCCGCTGATCGCCGTCCGCCGCACCGGAACCGCGCCGCCCGACGTCGAGCGATACTATCCCCGCGGCTTCAGCTTCCCGGTGACGGCGTTCCTGCGGCTCGACCCGCACGAGCCGGGGTCGCGGCGGCTGTCCGTGCGGCTGGAGCTATACGATCCGCTGGAGGTCACCGACGTGCACGTGGCCGATCGCCGCGTGCCGCTCGAAAGCGACATCAGCACGCCGCTGGCGTACTTCCTCGACAACCCATCGCTGGCGCACCTCGACACGTTCGGCCTCTTGCGGCCGGACCTGGCCCGCCGCATCGCGGGGCTGTACATGGTGCAGCCCTACCAGCCGGGGAAGATCCCCGTCCTGATGGTACACGGCATCTGGTCCAGCCCCATGACGTGGATGGAAGTGCTGAACGACCTGCGGGCGATGCCGGAGATCCGGGAACGCTACCAGTTCTGGTTCTACCTGTATCCGACCGGCGTGCCCTTTCACGAGACGGCGGCGGCACTGCGCGAAGACCTGGCGGAAGTGCAGGCCGTCTTCGGCCGCGAACGCCACGACCCCACGCTGGGGCAGATGGTGCTGGTGGGGCACAGCATGGGCGGGCTCATTTCCCGAATGGTCACGCTCGACAGCGGCGACGATTACTGGCAAACCGTCAGCGACCGGCCCTTCGCCGCCGTCAACGCCCCTCCCGAGTTGAAGGAGAGCATCCGCCGCGTGTACTTCTTCGAGTCCGACCGCGCCGTCCGCCGCGTGGTGACGATCGGCAGCCCGCACCGCGGCAGTGCGTACGCGGCCGGTTTCCTGCGGCTGCTCGCCCAGCGGTTCATTGCCCTCCCGATGCAGACGCTCGCGTCAGCGCGTCAGCTCATTGAGCGCAATCCCGACGCGTTCCGCCCGGGCGCCGCGCCCGTCGGCCGCACGGCCGTGGACAGCCTCTCGCCGGAGAACCCGATCTTGCAGGTGATGCTGCGCTCGCCGAAGCCGTCCGGCGTGAAGTACCATAACGTCGTCGGAGCGATCGTCCCGGACCGGCCGCTCACGGAGAACACCGACGGAGTCGTGACCTACGCAAGCGCGCACGTGGACGACGTCGAAAGCGAGGTCGTCGTCGACGCCGAGCACAGCAGCCTGCACCGGCACCCACGGACAATCCTCGAAATCCGCCGCATCCTGCTCGAGCACCTCGACGACCTGCGGGCTCAGCCGGATGAGGGCGTCGTGCCGGCAGGCCACACCGATGAATGACGAATGACGAAGCCCTGAGACGTTTAGCCGCGACTCGCCAGAGGAGCGCTCTCTCGCGACCCGCGACTGCTACGTCGGTAGTTCGCGCCGATGCGCGTCAGGAAACAACGGACAAGAGTCACGGCTTCAAACATGGCGGTTTTCAAGAGTTACCGACTCCTGATCGCGGCAATTGTCGTACTGCCGTTCGCTGGATGCCGCGCGCTCTCCAGCACACCCGACAAGAGGATTGTCAAGGAATTCGCACGCATCGATGCCTTGATGATCTCTGCCAGGCCCGATCCGATCGAGATCACAGACGCTGCAACAATCCAGAAACTCAGGCAGATTTATGAGCAAGCGAAGTGGGAGCCTTTCATAGATACAATGCCTCACGACACAGTGAGCATCAAATGCATGCGCAATGGCCAGGAATCGTTCAATTTGCTGTTTGGCGCTGGATGGCTCATCGAATGCGAAGATGAAAGAAGTCCAATTCGAAAGGCCATTCTCGAAGAAGGGCCACGCGATTGGCTCTACGAGCTAACCCGTCAAGAGCACTGATTGGGCTTTCGGTAACAAGATGCCTCGCGACTTCACCACGGAAAGCCTGTCGCACG
>JAHWKJ010000266.1:3828-8408 GCA_019347905.1 Planctomycetota bacterium | reverse complement strand
CAGACGCTCCGGTCCGGAGCGCGGCGCGGCCGGCACATCGGTCCAGACGCAATGCCGACGCCCGTTCGCATCCCTTCCGACGACCTTCAGCAAGAGCGCCGAACCCGGCTGCGCAGTCGTGGGCAGGCCGAACGTCTCGCAACGATCTCCGCCTGCCGCGTGCTCCGCCTGCCGACACAACAGCAGGGACTCGGCGTCGAAGCAGTCGACGGCCCGCCGTGCACCGCCCGCGGTTTCCACTGCGATGCGTTCGATCGCCAGTCCCTCCGGCGCGGAAATGGAGACCGCCAGCGTCGCGCCGTCGCGCCGATCCAGATACGATCCGGCGGATGAGTCCCTAGCAAGCGACCACGCGGCCATGCACTCGATCGGACGCTCATTCGCGGGCAGCGGGATCAACGTCAGTTGCAGGTTGGTTCCGTCGTCAGCCTCGACCTGGATGCGTCGCAGTCCTCCGCCGCTGTCCGCCGTGATTTCGATATACGCCGCCGCCGTTCCGCGGATGTCGAGCGATAGCGGCGCTTCGTTGATATCCCAGCCGGCCACGCGCGGCCCGGCCAGACCGTAACTCGTCAACCGCCCCCGCAAATCCACCGCAGCCAGCCCGCCATCAGCACTCTGCGACTGGTAACCGACGAGGTCTATATCGCTGGCGAATGAAGCTCCCCCCCTTGCTAAGGGGGGGCCGGGGGGGGTCAACCCCGACCGATACACCGCCAGACACCAGTGCCGGAACAACTCGTCCATCGAGTGTCCCGTGGCCGCCTCGACGTTTCGCACGCCGCTCACCGGGCTGCGCGGCAGTCGACGCAGCACGTCCGCACCGAATTGCTCCACGCACCACGTGAGGAACAGGAACGTCCCGCCGCGGCAGCCGTGGTTCCGCCACAGGCCCGCCGTGTAGTAGTCGGGCACGACCAGCGGATATTGCGCGGGATCGTTCAGAAACTCGTGGATGCGGTGATCGAGATTGCTCCAGCTCTCGCCGTACACGTGCTCGATCGCGTGGGCGATGGCCTCATTCAGCCAGTCGTCTTCCGCGGGCAGCGCTCGCCCCGAGCGCGTGCGCTCGCTGAAGCACACGACGTGCGTGAATTCATGCGCTAAAAGCGTCTCCAGGTGCGGTCCCGGCCGCAGGTTGGCGTTCAAGTACAGCACGTCGGTTCGGCAGCCCAGCGGCGGATGGAATTCTTCGCGAAAGTCGCTGCCCCGCACGAAGCCGCCCAGCGACGTGCGGCCACCCTGCAGCCGGCCCAGCCACGGCGAGATCAGCACCGAAAAGCGGCCGTCGCCGTCCACGTCGCGCCAGGCGCCCACATTGCGCGCCACCACCGGCATCACCCGCTCTTCGAGCACGCGCACGATCTCTTCGCCCAGACCGCCCGACAGGTGCCGCGGCGAAAGCTGCGTGTCGAGGTACACGCGGACGTGGCGGCCTTCGGCGAGCGTTCTGCCGATGACGCGGGCGTAGTGCCGCGGGTCGTCGAGCGGCCCCTCCGTGACGTGGATGAAGAAGGTTCGCTCCGTCGCCTGTGCCGCCGCCGCATCGCCGGCGCTACGGGCCGGTGACGCGACATCGTGCGCGGCGAACGCGGCTCGCCCGCGGTCGAACGCCGTCCGCCGCAATGGCTCGACCGGACGCAGTTGCGAATTGCCGATCCCGCCGTCGTCGCGAGCTGGCAGAGGCCGCGCGGCGGTGAATTCGGCCGACAGCCGCACGCGATAGCGGCGTTCGGCGTCGCCGAGCGAGCCGACGACCAGCAGGTAACGCTCGCCGGCTTCGAAAGGCAGCGCGACCCGGGCGCGATCGGCCGTTACCTCGACCGCATAGGCCGCATCCACCTCCAGCGGCCCGCTGCCGGAATCTTCAAGCCGCAACAGCCACCAGCCGCCGACAAGCGCCGGCACAACCAGCGAGAGAGCAAAGCGGGCGGCACGGGCACCAGGCATTGAGCCATTGCGGGCGGAATCCGGGAGCGGCAGTGTTCCATGGGCGCTGCTCTTTTCATCGGCCCGCCGCCGTTCACAAATCCAGAAAATCCGTCACAGGCCGCACAATCTGGTGGACCTGGCCCTGCGTTCGCTTCTTGACCCTCGACGCCCCGGCGGTGAGAATCGCTCGCAGTCTGTTCGCGCTCTTTCCAAATGCCGTCGGCGTGGAACCCGCCTCCAGCACACCCTCCCATCGACAGCCGTCAGCCGTGTCACCGCTCCGCCTTGCTCCCCGACGCCGTTATCTTGTGCGGTTTCACCCCAAGCGGGTGCCGCATAGCTTTGCCGATGTGCTGGTCATCGGCGGCGGCATCGCCGGGCTGCGGGCGGCGCTGGCGGTCGACCCGGGGCTGTCGGTGGTCGTTGTCACCAAGGACGAGCTGGCGCAGTCGAACAGCGCCTACGCACAGGGCGGCATCGCGGGCGTGCTCGATCCGCTCGACGATTTCGCCAACCACGTCGCCGACACGATCGCCGCCGGCAAAGGGCTGTGCGACGAGCGGATCGTCGAGATGGTGGTCCGCGAAGCCCCCGAGCGCATCCGCGAGCTGATCTCCTACGGCGCCGAGTTCGACAAGGAAAACGGTGAGCTGGCCCTGACGCAGGAAGGCGGGCACAGCCGCCGCCGCGTGGCCCATGCGCTGGGAGACGCCACGGGCCGCGAAATCATGCGGGCCATGCACGAGCGCGTCCGCAGCCGCGAGAACGTGCAGATCTGGGAATCGACCTTCACGCTCGACCTGCTCACGTTCGAGGGACGCTGCCGCGGCGCGCTGGTGTGGAACCCGCGGCACGGCAAGACGCTGGTGTGGGCGAAGGCCGTCGTGTTGGCGACCGGTGGTGCGGGCCGCTTATACCGCGAGACCACCAACCCTGAAGTCGCCACTGCCGACGGCCACGCGCTGGGCTTCCGGGCCGGGGCCGAAGTCCGCGACATGGAGTTCGTGCAGTTTCACCCCACTGTGCTGTACATCGCCGGCGGCTCGCGGCATTTGATTTCAGAAGCCGTCCGCGGCGAAGGCGCGTACCTGCGAAACGCCGCGGGCGAGCGGTTCATGCCCGCCTACGATGCCGCGGCGGAGCTCGCCCCGCGCGACGTCGTCAGCCGCGCCATCACCGACCAGATGGCCCGCACGCGGCACCCCTGCGTGTACCTCGATCTGTCGCACCTCGATCCGCGGCTTGTGCGCGAGCGATTCCCGCACATCGGCAAGGTGTGCGCGGAGTTCGGCATCGACATCACCCGCGATCAGGTGCCGGTGCGGCCGGGAGCGCACTACATGGTGGGCGGCCTCACCGCGGACGCGGAAGCCCGCACAACGCTGCCCGGGTTGTGGGCGGCGGGCGAAGTCGCCTCCAGCGGTCTGCACGGGGCGAACCGTCTGGGTTCCAATAGTCTGCTGGAAGGCGTGGTGTTCGGTCTGCGGGCCGGGCAGGGCGCGTCGCGCGAGGCGGCCGCCCGCAGCGACGACTACCGCGTGCTGCCGCTCCAGGCCGACTGGCCCGCGCCGCCGCCGCGCGAGGACGAAGAGCTGAACGTGACCGACCTGCGGAACTCGCTGGTGAGCCTGATGTGGCGGAACGTCGGCATTCAGCGCGACGCCGACGGCCTGGCCCAGGCGGGCGGGCAGGTCGAATTCTGGGACCGCTACGCGGCGGCCCGCGAGTTCACCCATCCCGAGGGCTGGGAGCTGCAGAACATGCTGCTGGCGGCCCGTTTGACCATCGCCGCCGCCCAGGCCCGCACCGAATCCCGCGGCGTCCACGACCGCAGCGACCACCCCGCGACCGACCCCGCCCAGGCCGAACACGTGCGGATCATCGCGGATTCAACGTGACGCGCAAACGCGCCAACACACGTTTAGCCGCGGGCCAATGGCCCGCGCGGCCCGCAGGGCCGCGGCTAAACTTCGCGGCGCGCGCCGCAGCCGTTACGTCAGGATCGCGTGGATCGGCTTTCCGCCGTGGGCGATTTCCACCGGGCGGCTCAGCGCGTCGGGCACGCGCAGTTCCGGGTCGATGCCCAGACACTGGTAAACCGTCGCGCAAATATCCGACGTGCTTACCGGATGGTCCTTCACGTACGCCGCCTGCGCGTCGGAGGCGCCGTAGACCGTGCCGCCTCGGATGCCGGCGCCGGCAAACAGCGCCGAATAGCAGAACGTCCAGTGGTCGCGGCCCGCGTTGCCGTTGATCCGCGGCGTGCGGCCCATCTCGCTCATCACCACCACCAGCGTCTCGTCCAGCAGGCCGCGCGCTTCGAGGTCTTCCATCAGCGCGGAAAACGTCTGGTCGAAGCCCGGCAGCTTGTTCTGCTTGAGGATGGCGAAGTTGTTGGTGTGCGTGTCCCAAGCGTCGTAGTCGACCTTCACACGGTCCCAGAACAGGTCCCACGTGACGTTGATGAATCGAGCCCCCCGCTCCACCAGCCGCCGCGCGATGAGCGCGCTGTTGCCGAACAGCGAACGCCCGTAGCGCTCGACGAGCGCGGGAGCCTCATCAGTCAGATCGAACGCCGACTTGAGGTTGCTGGACGTGAGGATGTCGAAGGCCCGCTCGCGATGGCGGTCGAACGTCACCGCAGCGAC
>JAHWKJ010000266.1:0-3728 GCA_019347905.1 Planctomycetota bacterium | reverse complement strand
GCGACGCAACCCGTCGTCGATCTGTTCCAGCAGTGTCCGCCGCAGGTTGAGGCGGTCGATCGTCACGCCCTCCTGCAACTGGCTCTGCGGCAGCCGCGGCGTCCCCAGCACCGTCTGCGGCTGGCCCGGCAGCGGCTCCGGAGCGTCGTCGGCCTTGTGCGGATCGCATTCGGTCGTCAGCGCATCGTAACGTTTGCCAAGAAAGCCGCCGTATGGTCCCGGCCGACGGATCGCCTGGCCCCACCCCAGGTGGCACGGCAGATACACGTATGCCGGAAAGTCGCGGGGGGCTTCACCGTTCTGCCGCAGGTACTCGCAGACCGAGCCCATGCTCGGCGGATAGCTCTCGCTGGTGGTGGTGATGTCGGGAAGCAGCACCTCGTGCCCGGTGTAGCTGGGCAGCGTGTTGTGGCAACCGGCGCGGTGATTGAGGCTGCGGACGATGGCCGCGCGGTGCATCCAGCGGGCCGACTGCGGCAGGTGCTCGCAGATCTCGATGCCGGGCTCGCTGGTCGCTATCGGGTTGAACTCGCCGCGGACTTCGGCGGGGGCCCCGGGCTTGAGGTCGAACATGTCCTGCGTGGCGGCGCCGCCGAGGAGATAGAGGACGATCACGCTCTTGGCGCGGCCGACCCCCCCTGGCCCCCCCTTAGTAAGGGGGGGAAAGCCGTCTGTCCCCCCCTTACTAAGGGGGGGTAGGGGGGGGTTGGCGGCGAGGTAATCGGCGAGGCCGAAGCCGCCCAGCGCGGAGAGCGCCCCGACCCGCAGCGTCTCGCGCCGCGTCAGTCCATCACAGCACCGCCGCGGACTTCCCAGCATCGTCAGCATGGTCGCACCTCCGGCTCGCCAGCTTCGGCCAGCCCCATTGATATCAACGAATGCTGATCGATGCAAACGTCAGTCCTCCAGCGTCCGCACTCGCCCGTCCCAGCCGCGCGATTTCATCGCGCCGTAGATCCGCTCGGCCCGCGACAGAGACCGGATCAGCAGCATGCCGATGATCTGGGCCGAGGTCGTCCATGCGAACCACCGCCCGCCGCGGCCGAAGCTGCGCGCCCGCCGCGCCGTCCGCATCTTGTCCAGCTCGTCCCACAACACGAACGAGTAGCGGTACATGAAGGCCATCATCGCCACCAGCACCGCGGGCACTTTGAGCCGCGCGAGCGCCCTCAGCAACTGGTCAAAGGGCAGCACGTTCACCAGCCACACGACCGCCAGAAACGCCACGCTGCTGCGAAACAGAATGCCCCACATGATCTCCCAGCCCGTCTGGAAACCCTGCGCCAGCGGCACCGACAGCGACAGCACCAGCACCAGCGGCAGAAAGAACGCCAGCCGGCGGGCGAGGTACACGAGCGGAATCCGCGCCAGCGTATGTCCAATGAACACGACCACCGCCAGCACGCCGTGCACGGGCCACAGCCGCGCCGGCACAAGCGCCGCCGTCAGCACAACCGCCAGCGACAAGAGCAGCTTCAGCCGCGCCGGCAGCCGGTGGCACAGCGAACGCGAGCGGGCGTAGCGGTCCAGATAGCTACTCGGCATGCGGCGGCCCGGCCGGCTGCATCCGCCCGACCGTCACGCGGCCCAGCACGAGCGCGATCGCAAAGACGGCGGCGACGCCAATGATCCCCGACAGCGACACCGACACCTTCTCCCAGCCGGGGACGATCGCGTCGTAATCGGCGAAAGCGGCTTTCGTATCTCGGGCCTTTTCCTCGAACCCGGTCTCGGTGCCCACAGCCTCCAGACCATCGGCATACGAAGACGCGAACGGCGCGAGGAACGCCGCCACCGCCAGCGACATCACCACGCCCGCCAGCACGGCGCGTCCCAGTCCGCGAACGATCCCATCGCGGATCTGCGAACGGTAGACGAGGTCCGGCCGCTGCGCAAGCACGAAGCCGACGACCACGCCCGTAATCAGCGCCTCGCCGACGCCGATCGCCGAATGGAACGAAACCATCAGCGTGAAGATGCGGCCGAAATCGTATCCGCCGCCGCGGTACGTCAGCCAGAACTCGCCGCAGAACAATGTTGCCGCGGCCATCACGCTGATCCACGCGGCGGCGACCGCGGCGCCCACCACGCTGCGCGGCCCTTCACCGAACAGCCGCCGCAACAGCGAATAGACCATGTACCCGCCCAGCGCACCGGCGACGGCCATGTTGAGGGTGTTGACGCCCAGCGCCAACAGGCCCCCGTCGGCAAACAACAGGCACTGCACGAGCAGCACGAGCGTCACGGCCACACAACCGGCCCAGGGCCCCAGTACCACGGATGCGAGCACGCCCCCCATGAGGTGCCCCGACACCGGCGGCCCGACGAGCGGAAAGTTCACCATCTGCCCGGCGAAGACCAGCGCGGCCATCATGCCGGTCATGGGAACCGCGCGGTCGGCCAGCGACCCGCTGAGCTTGTGCAGGCTGTAGCCGACCGCCCCCAGCGAGATCGCCCCCGCGGCGGCACAAACATCCGGACCGATGACACCGTCGGGAACATGCATGGCTGGAGCTTCTCGATGAGCGTCATGAAAACCGTCGTCCACTGTAGGGGTGGCGTTGGGGGTTTGCAATCAGGCGTCTTTACACCGCGGCATGATGCGGCATCTCTCCCCAACGGCCGATGTTTCGGCGCCCGCGACCAGCTCGAAGCGCCGCAGCACGCCGGTCTCCACGTGCCGGAGGTCGGCTTCCACAATGGGGCCGAACTGCCGCCAGGCTTCGATGGCGAGCGGGCCGTCCGCGGACGGCTCAACGACGAGCTGCTCCGGACGATAGCAGCGGCGTTCCGGATCGTGTCCGGACAGCCAGAGTGCCGCATCGGCCGGCTCGAACCAGTTCGCGCGGCCGAGGAACGTCGCCGCCTTCGCGTCGGGCGGACTGTCGTACAACTCGGCGACGGCGCCCTCGCAGACGATGCGGCCGGCGTCGATGCATACCGCCCGGTCGGCCGTCGTCAGCACGGCGTCCGGTGAGTGCGTGGCGAACACCAGCGACGTGCCCTTCCGGCGGCACTCGTCACGCAGCACGTCGCGGTAACGGCCGGTGCGAGCGGGATCGACGTGGGCCAGCGGCTCGTCCATGACCAGCACGCCCGCCTCCGTGGCGAGTGCCCGCGCGACGGCCAGCCGCGCCTGCTCGCCCTGCGACATCCGCGACGGCCGCTGCTCGCCGCAGTGCTCCAGGTCGAAAGCCTGCAGCAGCCGCTCCGTCCGCTCCCGCCGCGAGGCCGCATCCTTCGCTTCGACGACCGTCTCGATCTGCTGGCGAGCGCTCTGGTGCGGCCACAATCCAAAGTTCTGCGGCACCCAGAACAGAGGCAGTCGCTTTGCGGACTCCGGTGGCCGAAACTCGATGCGTCCGGTATCGGGCCGCTCGAACCGCACCAGCAGGTTCAACAGCGATGTCTTGCCCGCCCCCGAATACCCCAACACCGCGGTCACGCCGGAATAAATCACCAGCGACACATCATGGAGCCGCGCGACGCCCCCGTTTAGCCGCGACCCAACGGGTCGCGCGTCCGAACGCGATCCGGCGAGTGAAACCCCCTCCAGCGTCCAAAGCGGCTGGTACATCGCGACGCCTACCGCATCGGCGGCAACAAGGCATTGTTCGCCACCGTCGCCGCCCCCTCGGGGATCGCGAGCAATTCACCCGCCGCGCCGCCCACGAGATTTCCCGCCACGAGGTTGTCGCGGCTCGCGCCGGTGATGCGGATCGCCTGCC
>JAHWKJ010000773.1 GCA_019347905.1 Planctomycetota bacterium | reverse complement strand
CCTCTCGCGCAGGCCGGCTGAAGCCGGCCACTACGAACCAGTCTTCTCGAACACGATGATGTGCTGCACCGGGAGCACGTCCAGCGTCTCCTTCCACTTCAGCCCGAACTCCGGCGGCGACATCTCCCGCTTCACCTGCGCCTCGGTCATCGTGTGCACGAGCTTGATCATGCGGCGGACCTTCGGATCCTCGCGGCGGTACTCGACGAACACGACGCGGCCGCCGGGCTTCATGGCCTGCGAGAGCTCCAGCATCATCTCGTACGGAAACGAGAACTCGTGGTACACGTCGACCATCAGCGCGAGGTCCAGCGAGGCCGGCTCCAGCTTCGGCGACTGCACCGTCCCCAACACCGTCTTCACGTTCTCGATGCCCAGTTGCTCCAGCTTCTTGCCCAGAACGCTGAGCATCTCTTCCTGCACGTCCACGGCATAGACGACGCCGGGGTCGACCTTTTCGGCGATGGGAATGGTGAGCACGCCGCTGCCGGCCCCGATGTCGGCCACGGCCATGCCGGGTTTCAACTTCAGCGCCTCGACGAGTTTCGTAAGCTGCTCTTCCTCTTCACGCTGGGGCCGCTCCAGCCAGCGGACTCCCGCCCCGCCCGGACCGTAGCCCATTACATGGGCGATCTCGCGGCCCATGTAGAACTTGCCGATGCCATTGGGGTCGTGAATCCGGCGGGTGATATAGCGGGGTCGCTCCGCTTCCGGCTCCCCTTGGACTTCTGCTTCCGCTTCCGCTTCGGGCGTGGCCGCGGGTGCGGGCTGCGTGGACGGCTCGCGTTCCGCCGGAGTTTCACCCGCCGTCGATGTCGGCGCGGGATCCACCGCAGGGGCGGTCTGACTGTCGGCTGCGTCGCTGAGGGGACTGTCTGAGCAGCCGCCCGAAGCGAACAACAGGAGCGCTAACAGCAAACGCAGCATGTCGAGCCTCACTCCCCGTTTAGTCCGTTTAGCCGCGACTCGCCAGAGGAGCGCTCCGCCGCAAACGCTATTGAGTTCTCGAGCAGAGCGCTCCTCTGGCGAGTCGCGGCTAAACGTCGCGGCCGGTGACGGGATCGCGGCCGTGGCGGCTCATGACGGCGGACCACTCCTCGCGGGAGAGTTCCGTCGCATCATCCACCAGCAGCGTCGGAATGCCTTCGCGGATCGGGTACTTCAGCCGGCACTCGGGATCCACGCTCACGAGGCCGTCGTCCTCCAGCACCAGCTCCGACCGCGACTGCGGACACCGCAGGAACGATTTGACCGCTTCGAAATCAAACGTCACAGCGCCGGCCCCTTCGACCTTCGACTTTTCGACCTTCGACCCCCCGATCCTCTCAGAACCCGCGGGCCGCGCGAATGTCGGAGAACGACCGCAGGTGATAATCGATGCCCGCGTAATCCAGCACCGAGCACAGCGCCCGCACGGCCACGCCCATGCCGTCGGGACCGCTGAAGCCGCCGAACTGGCCGCCGCCTTTCAGGTGCGGCTCCACCTCCAGAAAGAATCCCGGAGCGCCGAGCTTCGTCATCCGCTCCGTGAGCTTCCCGAGGTGGTCCCGCAGGTCGCGGAAGATCAGCTCGTGGCCGGCATCGCCGACGTTGGCCGGTACGAAATTCTTGAGCCGCTCTTCGTCGACCACGCCCGTCCACGTCAGCCCCGGCGCGATCTGATAGTCCTTCACGTGCATCCAGCCGAGATGCTCGCGGACGGCTTTGTACTCCTCGAAGCACTGCACGGGGTTCTTGTTCTGGGCCGCGACGTTGCCGCCGTCGAAGATGCACACGAGGTTCGGGTGATCGACCCCGCGGGCCAGTTCCGCCAGCAGCTCGCCAGTCTCGCCGATGAGGTTCGGCTCGATCTCCAGCCCGTACACCAGCCCCTCGGCCGCGCAGCGCTCGACGATGGCGTGGATCTGCTCGACGGCCTGCGGCACGTGCCGCCGCGGGTCTTCGCCGCGCGGGCGATAGAACGAGAACCCGCGGATCAGTTTCGTGTCCAGCCTTTTGGCGACGCGGATCGTGCCGGCGACTTCGCCGTCGAGGTAATGCTCGAG
>JAHWKJ010000265.1 GCA_019347905.1 Planctomycetota bacterium | reverse complement strand
TCACGGGCGGCATCGGCAGAATTATGACGCACGCCGGAAGGCATATACGCGACCGTCTGCTTCTCAGCCGGCGATGAGACGTTCACCGGCACCCACTGCTCGCGCCGCTTGTCGACCGGTTTCGCGGAAACCAATGGCTTCCCCGCCACGGCCGCGCGAAACTCGTCCAACAGCCGCTGCACCGACGGTGTCCGCCGCAGCGGATCCTTTTCGAGCGCGCGGCCGATGACGGGCCGCAATTCTGCCGGCAGCCGCGCCAGGTCCGGCGTTTCGGACAGGTGCTTCATCAGAATCTCGGCCGTCGATTCGCCGTCGAAGGGCACGCGGCCGGTGAGCATCTCGTAGAGCATCACGCCCAGGGCGTAGATGTCGACCTCGTGCCCGTAGCGGCCGTGCGCGACTTCGGGGGCCATGTAGTACACGGTGCCCACGCTCTGCGTCTGGGCGTTGCGGCGGCTCTCGCTGATGAATTTCGAGAGGCCGACGTCGCCGATCTTCACGTGGTTGTCTTCGCGGTAGATGTTCGCCGGCTTCAGGTCGCGATGCACGATGCCGTGGTCGTGCAGGAACGCCAGCCCCGCGGCGATTCCCTCCAGCCACTCGATTACTTCTTGGGACGGCAGTCCCTGCGGACGTTCGTGGATGATGCGCTCCAGGTTGCGGCCGGTGACGTACTCCATCACGATCCAGTGGTCGCCGTCGGCGTCGCGGCGGATGTCGAAGATCGTGACGAGATTGGGGTGCTTGAGGTTCAGGCACTGCGAGACGCCGCGCAGCTCGACGTCCATGTTCTGCTGCAGGAGCTTCAGAGCGACCTCTTTGCCGGCATCGGACAGGGCATAATAAACTTCGCCGAAGCCGCCGCGCTCGATACCCCGCTTGATGGTGTAGCCGTCGAGGGGCCGCGCTTCGGGGGGATACGTGAATTTCATGGTGCCCCTGCCTGTGAGTGCCTCCGCCCCCGCGGGCGTTGGATTACCGGCAATCTTTCGTTCGAGCTGCGCGATCATGGCGCCACTGCCTGTTTACCACCTGCCGCTTGCTGCCCTCTGTCTTCCGCCTGCCGCCGACTGCCTACCGCCTCCCGTCCACCCCTTCCAGGCGGAAGCGGAAATCGAGGCCCGAAACGACCTGCCCCGGCTCGAAGGCCGCTTCCCGACTGAACTGCCGGCCGTCGATGAACAGCTCCCCCTCCGAGCGGCAGAAAAAGCCGCCGCCGCGGCGATACACGACGGCCGAACGGTCCCAGCCGGGGCACTCGATGTGATTCTCGCGTCCCGGACCGAGCAGACACAAATCATCCATCAGAATCACCGCGTCGACCGTGCGGTCCGGCCGGTGACTGCTTTCAAATTCGATGGCGGCTGTCGGGCTGAGCACGGTCGGCTGGCGGAAACGCAGTCGCACGCTGCCGCCTAGTTCGATGGCGTAGCCGTCATTGAGGTTCGTCCGCTCGTGCACCGGTCGTCCTTCAACCTTCGCCTGTCCGTGGGCCTCGATAAGCCAGCCCTCCCCCGTGCGAACGAACGACGCGTGCCGCCGCGACAATCCCGCCAGCAGCGGTACATCGGCCGTCTCGGCCCCGTCATTGGCCGCGGGACCGCCGAACGACACGCGACGGCCGGTGCACACCAGGTAACCGCCGACGCCATCGATCCAGAGCACAAACCGCGGCTCTCTGTCGCCAGTCGAGTGGGGGCTGTCGCCGGTCATGATCGTGGATTGCAAGATGGCAGTCATGGCTGTCCTCCGCGGACGCCGCTCTCGTGCATTATAGGGACTATCGTAGAGCAAGCGTCCCGCTTGCTCGAACAAGCCTTTGTGTGCGATTGCGACTCATCCCTCACAAGCGAGACGCTTGTGCTACGCCTGGTGATTGCGACTCGACACCCGCACAAGCGAGACGCTTGTGCTACGGCTGCGGAAGTGACCGCAGGCAACGGGCCGGATTCGTTCCGGCCCGTTGCCTCGGTTGCGAGTGCCTGTCCGAGCATCGGCCGAAGCGTGGCCCGCCGCACTACGCGGCCGGCTTCAGCTCCGCCGGCTCCGGCTCACCGCCGCCGAACTTGCTGTCGATCCGCTCGGTGATGTCGGCCGGGGCCACGCTCGGCTGGGTCTCGACGGGGATGCCATCCACCATGCGGCCGTCGGCTTCCAGCATCGCCGCCCGCACGTCGAGCTGCTTGTTGAGCTCGTCGATCAGGCCGCGGGCCTTGGCAAGCTGCGAGTCGTCGAACTCCAGGGCGCTGGCCGCTTCGGCCGCCTGCAGTGTCTTCAGACGCGCTTCGAGCTGGGCAAGCTGCACTTCCAGCTCGCGCTTGGCACCCAGCATCTCGTCCAGCTTCCGCTGGTTGGCTTCCAGCGTCTTCTCGTGGGCCGCGAGGACCTTCACGTCCCGGTCCAGCATGGCTTCGGCCGTCTCATACCGCTCGAACTTGCGGGCCAGGTCGCGGGCGACCTCATCCCGGTTGTAGCTGCGGCCGAAGGAGACGAATTGCTCCCTGCCGCTGTCGAGGTGCTGCCGCAGGGCGAGAATGGCTTCCTTCTGCTCGGCCAGACCTGCTGTCTTGCGGTCGATGCCCTCGCGAAGGTGCTCGATCTCAACCTGCTGCTCGGCGACCAGCCGCATGCACTGGCGGATTTCCGGGACGAGGGCCTCGACCTCGTCGCGCGCCCGCTTCACTTCGAATTCGACGGGCACTTCGCCGCGGACGGAATGCCGCAGCTCGTTGGCCGCCGTGCGTGCATAGCTGAACAGCCCCTTGCCGAAGAAAAACCAGCCGGCGAAGAGGGCGATTCCCGTTCCGATGACGATCTTCTTAATCATGGCGTGTTCTCCCGTGACACTCGGTTTGGACTCGCGTGAGCTTCCGCGGACCCGCTTGTCCGTCGTGCTCAACCGGTTATTCGCCGGTGAGCCGCCGATCTTGGAAGAATTGCAAAGAAATCGCAGGCGAGCGGGGGGCGTCAGCTCCCCGATGCGTCCCCGAGGCCACTGCCCCGCACCAATCTGAGCGTCCCAGCCACACGAACGCAGCTCGACGCGACGCCAGGGCGGGTTACGCTGCTGCGGGAGCTGTGTGCCGGAGGGCATTGGCCATTGGAGGAATCGGGGGGCTGACGCCCCCCGCTCGCCTGGTTAGGCACTCGAGGACACGCGGTCGCGGCCCCACAGGATGGCCAGTTGCACGAGGACGTCCACCGCCTGCTGCATTTCCTCGACGCTCGTCCACTCCAGCGGCGAGTGCGGGTTGTGCTCGCCCGTCGAGAGATTGGGCGTGGGCAGGCCGCGCTCGGTCAGAATCGCGCCGTCGGTTCCCCCGCGGATGATGGACTGTTCCGGCTCCAGCCCGGCCGCCCGAGTCGCTTCGAGGGCCAGCGAGAGGGCTCGCGGCTCCTTCTGCAGGCCGTCCCCCAGGTTGCGGTACTGCTTACGGATCTCGACCTCGACCTTCGCCCGCGGATGTTCGCGGCACAGGTCGGCGGCGATCGACTCCAGCAGCGCGGCATACTCACCCAGCCGCGGCGTGTCGAAGTCGCGCAGAATCATGCGGCACGATGCCTGCGCCACTCCCGCCTCCAGTTGATACGGATGCAGGAAGCCCTCGCGGCCGGCAGTCGTTTCGGGGCTGAGGCGATCCTTCGGCAGCCGGGCGATGAACTCGCAGACGATTCGCAGCGCATTCACCATCGCGCCCTTGCCGATCGAAGGGTGGATGTTGACGCCGGTGACGCGGATGACGGTCTGATCGGCGGAGAAGGTTTCGCAGTCCACTTTTCCGGCGCCGTCGCCGTCCAGCGTGTAGCCGCAGATCGCGCCCAGCTTGTCGAGATCCAAGTGCTTCACGCCGCGGCCGATTTCTTCGTCGCAGGTAAAGCACAGGCGGATGGGGCCGTGCGGAATGTCGGGATGGGCCACGAGGTGCGCCGCGGCGGACATGATGACGGCCACGCCCGCCTTGTCGTCGGCCCCGAGCAGCGTGGTGCCGTCGGTGGTGATGATCGTTCCGCCGACGAGCCGGGAGAGGTGGGGATTCTCGGCGACGCGAATCACCTGCGTGGGATCGCCCGCCAAGTGCAGGTCGCGGCCGTCGTAGTTCTCGTGGACGGCCGGCTTGACGTGCGAGCCGGAATACTCGGGCGAGGTATCGACGTGGGCCAGCCAGGCGATGGTCGGCGCCTCGTGGGCGACGGTCGCAGGCACCATAGCCATCACCACGCCATATTCGTCCAGCGACACGTCCGCCAGGCCGAGGGCTTCGCATTCGCGGACGAGGAGCCGGCACAGCTCGAGCTGCTTCTCGGTGCTGGGCGAGGCGGTGCTACTCTCGTCCGACTGGGTGTCGATCTTGACGTATCGCAGAAAGCGGTCGAGCAAGGGGTTCATGGAATCTTGCCTTGACGATGTGCGGCCCCTATGCTTTGTTATGCCGTCCGGTTCGCCGGTCGCGCTTTTCGTTTCGGTGCTGATTATACCGAAGCGGCCGGTGAGCGGCTCTCTGCTCGCCCCTTCGATTGGCCCGCGTGGCGGAATTGGCAGACGCGCATGGTTCAGGACCATGTGCCCGTACGGGCGTGGAGGTTCGAGTCCTCCCGCGGGCATTCACAAGCAAGCTGCTTGTGCTACGGCATCTTTCAGGTCTGCGCGTAGCCGCTGAGCCAGGCTCCCAGCGTGCCGGTGGCAATGGCGGGCAGCCACGCCGCGAGGTCCGTCGAAAGCATGTTCGCGCGGGCCAGGTAGGCGCACCCCTGCGCCGATCCGTACAGCACGATCAGCACGGCCGTGCACAGCGCCATGTTCCCCACCAGGCTGCGGCTTTCGCGGCGCGCCACCAGGGGAACCACCACCAGCACGCATAACACGTTCGACAGCGGGCTGACCAGCCGCTCGTGGATGTGATGGGCGATACTCCGCACCGACGCCTGCCCGAAGGCCGGATTGTGAATCCGCCGCACCAGATCCGGCGTCGCCGAAAACTGGTAGCTGCGGTTGCGGTTGTGAAGCTGGTCGAAGTCCACGTCCGTCACGACGAACAGGTCCGCCGCGTCCTTCACCGGCAGCACGCGCTTGCGTCCGGCCTCCGTCAGGTCCAGTTCGGCATAGGCGGGCTGAGCCTCGCGCAGCAGCCAGCCCGCCGGCCGGCCTTCAGCCGCGGAGAAATGCACCGCCTCTCGCGCCCGCAGCGTGGTGAGGTCGCCGACGATCTCCGGCACCGGGAGCACGAACCGCGCTCCGCCGAGCCGCCGCTCGCTCAGGTACAGCGCCTCGCCGTCGATACGGATGTGCGACTGGTAGTCGTAGATCGGCTCGACTTCGTGGGCGGCGCCGGCGGATTCTCCCCGCTCGACCTGCATCCGCTCGGCCAGCCGCGGGATGACCAGCTCGCGGTTGAGCACGATCAGCACGTTGACCAGCACGGCCCCGGCAAACACCGGCACGAGCAGGCGATACAGCGGCACCCCCGCCGACAGCACGGGGAGCAGTTCGCTGTGCTTCACCAGCATCGCGAACACCACCATCGCCGAGATGACGGCCAGGATCGGTGCCGTCAGATTGAAGAACATGCTCGACTGCACGAGGTAATAGCCGCTCATGAGGGCCAGTACCTCGGACGAGTCGCTCGCCTGCTCCTGAAACGCATCGACGTTCGTGAACCCGTCGATGACGACGAACAACCCCAGCACGCATACGAACAGTACGCTGAAGACGTACAGGTAGCGGCGCAAGAGATAGCGGTCGAAGACCGTGGTCACGCGGGGAGCCTCCGTGCAGCCGCGGGATTACAGGAGAATCCCCCCCGCCGGTCAAGATCAGGCGGGGCGGGTGCCGGCTGGTTTGGTCCCGACCACTGCGACCTTCGGGCGATCTTGCAGGCGGGCCGTCGGGGAACAGACGCGTAACGCTCAGCATGCTCAGGCGTGACTCACTCGCGCACATAGATCGACCTCATTGTATGGCATGAGTGTTGCTTCAAACGTGGTCGGGAAACTCCCACTTTACCCATTGCCGCGTGGGGACACCGATTCAGACGCAAACCCCGAGGGGAGCCATGCAACGGCCCATGAACAACCTGAAGCAACGTATGTTTCGCTGGAGCGCACTCGCGGGGATTGCGGTGGTGTTTATCGCCGGATCTCGCTGGGCCACCGCGCAAGAGCCTGTCCCGGTGCCGCCCGACGATCCACTGGAGGTGCTGGTTGAGCCTGTCCCGCAACGTCAGACGGGCCGCATCGTGAAGATCGAGGCCGGCAAGGTCACGCTCGAACGGAACGACAACAACGAGAAGGTGACGGTCCTCGTTCCGCCGGACGCTAAGATCGTGCTGAACAAGGAGCCCGCCGAGTTGAAGGATCTGAAGCCGGGCGACTTCATTCAAGTCACCAGTCCGCCGGGCAATGCAAGTGTGGCGGTGGACGTGGTCGCAGCGCGAGTCAAGGAAGAGGCCGATCAGCCCGACCAGGCGCCCGCACCGGGGACGCGTGAACGTGAACGCGAGCGTCCCCGAGGGCGCGATCGGGCGGACTTGGGCCGCGGAGGCCTTGGTGTGGTGATGACCTCTACGCCCGGCGGAGCCGCGTTGATCCTCGGCGTCCGGAGCGACACGCCCGCGCAACAGGCCGGGATCATTCCGGGCGACTTCGTTATGCGTTTTGCGGACAAGCCGGTCGAGTCGGCCCGCGTACTGCTGGATCGGATTCAGGAGCAGGAGCCTGGCGAACCTGTCGAGATCACGATCTCGCGTCGCGATGAGATGAAAACGGCGAAGGTCGTGCTGACGGACGCGCAGAGGGCTCGGGATGCCGTCGTAACGGATGCCTCGGCCTATCTTGCCGCCGGTGCCGAGTTTTCGAGCCAACAGCTTTCCCGCGAAGTAGGCCAAGGTGCGCAGGGAGTACAGGCACAGGGTGGCGTGCGGGCGCCCGACGGATTCGTGGTGGGCGCACCCGGAGCCGCGACGGGCTTTGGCACGCCCGGCTTTGGGAACGTCAGCAATCGGCAATTGGTCCTGCAAATCCTGCGTGAGGTCCGAGCGCTGGCGGATCAACTGCTCGGCGGTAACGGCGGCAACGGCGGAGCCAACGTCGGCAACGGTGGCGACGGCGTGAACCGAGGCGTTGGCGGCGGCAACGTTCAGCCTGGCACTGCAACACCCGGGGTCGTGCCTGGAGGCGGCAACCGCCAGCCCGGCACTGCAACACCCGGCGTCGTGCCTCGAGGCGGCAACCGCCAACCTGGCACCGCAACACCCGGCGTCGTACCTGGAGGCGGCAACCGCCAACCCGGCACTGCAACACCCGGCGTCGTGCCTGGGGGCGGCAACCGCCAGCCTGGCACTGCGACACCCGGCGTCGCGCCTGGGACGGTTCCGGCTGGCGGTGCCGGCAACGCCGCGTCCGGTGGAATGGGCATGCTTGCGCCGGTGCCGAACGGCTCTCGTCGTCCACTTCTTGAAAATCTGCTGAACGCCGTATTCGCTCAGCCGGCAGCCAACCGCCAGGCCCAGCCGCCGACAAGACCGCGGTCGGGCAATGTGCAGCCGAGGGCCTCGCAACCGGCTGGTCAGACGCGGCCGCAGAGGCAGCCGGGAAACGCCACGAATAATCCGGCGGCGGCACAGCCGAATCAGAAACCGCAACCGAACAACCAGACCCAGCCAATTCAACCCACTGATCCGAATCAGCCCATTCGGCGGAACCAGGGACCCCCCAATGCTCCGAACGCGGCGACCCAGCCCGATGGCACCGGTACGCGGCCCGCGACCAACCAGACGTTCCCGAATGCCCCAGGCACAGTCGGCGTTCCTCAAGCGGCAGACGGCGCGAATGCAGGGGCCGGCTCTGGTGCGCCCTTTGAAGCGAACGGCAACAACGGGCTCGGCAACGTGACCGACCGCCAGTTGCTGGTCCTGATCCTCCAGGAACTGCGAACGATCCGCATGCTCGTAGGCGGCGGCACCGGCGACGTGCAGGCACAGCCTGCCTTTGGCAACGGCGCCAATAACATGGCCGCTCAACCGGGCGCCGGCCGCGGCGCCAATAACGTCACAGCGCAGCCCGCGACCCCTGCGACCGGGAGAGGCGCCGATAACGTGACACCGCAAGCTCCCGAAGCCGCCGGAGGCGAGGAAACGCGCGATCCGGGAGCGTTCGCGCCCTCGGAGGCCGCCACGCGCCGAGGCGGGGACGCGGGTGCGACACCACGCGCCTCGGGCCGTTAGGACCCAAACGATAAATGGCAGCAGTTGGAGCATCGGACCCCACGTCCAAACGCTCCACAGGGTGAGGAGCGAGTGCGGATTTGACCGCTGCACGCGCTCCTCTCCTTTTTGCGCACCGCTCGTGCTCGTAGTGGCCGGCTTCAGCCGGCCCCGACCGGCTGCGACCACTGCACCCGCTCATCTCTTGGCGCAGCCCTT
>JAHWKJ010000772.1 GCA_019347905.1 Planctomycetota bacterium | reverse complement strand
GTGCCGGCGATCCAGCGCTCGAACGCCTCCGGCTCGTTCGGCAGGATCCCACCCGCGAGGCTCAGGCGGCTGCCGACGTGCGTCAGATCGGGACCGACAACGCCGCTCGCCGACGTTCCGCGGACCGTGTGGCAGGCGCCGCAGCCGTGCGCCAGAAACGCGAGTCGACCTTTCTCGGCCAACGGGCCGACAGGGCTTTGAGCGGATTCGGTCTGCCGCTCGAGCCAGCGGTCGAAATCCTCTTGTTCATCGACCACGACGTAGAAGCTCATCAGGGCGTGTGAAGTCCCGCAGTATTCGGCGCAGACGCCGCGGAAGACGCCGGTCCGCGTGGGATGCAATGAGAGCCGCGTCTCGCGACCGGGAATCATGTCCACCTTCCCGCCCAGCGAAGGAATCCAGAAGGAGTGGATCACGTCGGCCGCCTGCAATTGGAACTCGATCGGCTTCCCGACCGGCAGGCGGATTTCATTGGCCAGTTCGACAGCCTCGCCTTCGGCCCGCTCGTAGCGCACCCGCCACCACCACTGCTCGCCGGTGACGGAAATCTTCAGGCTGCCTGCCGGCGCCGGCGCCAGAAGCTCCGGCAACATGGCCAGGCCATACACCAGGAGGCCGCAAAGCACGACCGTCGGCACGATAGCGCCGCCTCCGATGATCAACAGTGCCGCGCTCCGCGTGTGCGACGCCGGTTGGGCGCGAACGGCATAGATTGCCAGTCCGATCACGGCCACCCAAATGACGGCGGCCCCGCCCGCCATCCACCAGAACAGCTCGGCCAAGCGCTCCGCACCGCGTCCCGCCGGATTCAATGTCGATTGCAACCCGCTGCCGCTGCAACCCGACAGCCACAGCGCCCCCGCGGCAATTGCGGATGTCCCCGCGCCGCATCCCCCCCTTGCCCCCCCTTGCCAAGGGGGGGCAAGGGGGGGTCGGCAGCGCTGCCCGCCGGCAGTGTCAGGACTCCTCGCTGGGAACATGCCGGCCGCGGACTTTGAGAGGAGACGTGCAGGTCCAGCGCCTCGTGTGGCTCGCTTCCGAGAGTGCACTATCGCCTGCGGCGGCCGCTGAATGGATCGGGCGAACCCTGCACGCGACACCGGGGGAATCCGTGCCGGCCCGGAGGGGCCGTGGCAGGGAAAGCCACTGTCAGCGAATCCGGGTAGATCGGCCGTGGCTTGGTTCCGCCCCTGCGTGAAGCTACGCTGTGTACGCCTCGTTCGTGTCCAGGGACCTTCGGGAGCGTCTTCCATGTTCGCGAGCCCCTTAATGACGGGTCTGGCCGGCGCCTCGGCGATCATCTTCAGCATCACCCCGGCGCTGCTCGCGGCGTTTCTCGTCGTTTACATTCTGGGAGCGGTGCGGGCGCGCGCGGCCGGTCCGGACCCGCTGCTCGGCGTCAAAGTGCTGCTGACGCTCCTGATCAGCCTCGCGTTTCAGATCGTGACGCTGGGGCTGTACCTGTTCCTCGCCGGCCTGTTCAACGGCAACATCGAAGCCGGCTTCAAGCAAGGCTTCTCGCTGATTCTCGGCGGCATCGCGGGCGGCGCTTACCCGGCGATCGTCTTCCTCAAGAAGGTCGGCTACGATCCGCACGAGCAGATTCAGCGGCAGGCGATCGGCCTCAATGCGCTTTTGACCGGCCTCGTCTTCGTGGTGAACGTGGCCATGGTCTTTTATCTCGTGCTCAACGATGCCAACGTGGCCGCCGCATTTGCAGCGGTATTCGCTTATGGGGCCGCGCATACGCTGTGCCTTTTGCCTCTCTGTTTCGGCGTCACCTTCCGCCGCCCGATTACAGAACCGCGCGGCCCCGGGCCGTGGCCGCCGGGCGGCGAACCGCGCGAACCCTATCCCGGCGACGTGCGTTAGTCGCCAACATCGGCGTGGACGGCCGCGCGGGCGCTCGTGGGAACTCCTCGCCGGCGCACAGACAGCGAGCAGCGGCTGAGCCCGTAGCGTGGATTTCAATCCACGCGAGCCGCGGTATTCGCCGGAATCGCTGCCGCGTGGGTTGAAACCCACGCTACGAAACCGTCCTCGAGCG
>JAHWKJ010000771.1 GCA_019347905.1 Planctomycetota bacterium | reverse complement strand
CCCCTGATTCCGCCCCGGATGCCAGCGGTGCTGCCGATGCCCCGAACCCCGCGGATCCCAGGCCGCTCGATCTGGCGGATCTGATCGAACGGGTCGAACCGGCTGTCGTGCGTCTGGAGGTGGAGATGGCCCAGGGGCGGACGCGCGGCAGCGGGTTCGTCGTCGATGAGCGGGGCACAATGATCACCAACTTTCACGTCCTGGACGGGGCGCGATCCGCCCGCGCAATGTTCAGCGACGGCACAACGGTCGATCTCGCCGGCACGCTGCTGCTGCTCCCTGAACAGGACATCGCAGTCGCCCGATTGAAGCTCGATGGCGAGCCCCGACAACTTGCCGTTCTGCGCCTGGCGCCGGAGCCGCCGCGAAAGGGTGAGGGCGTCATCGCTTTCGGCGCCCCCCAGGGCCTGTCGTTTACTGCGTCGCAGGGGATTGTCAGCGCCCTGCGCACGAGTGGCGAGCTGGAACGGGAGGTCGGTGAGCGCATCGATCTGCAGGAGGCTTCGCTGATTCAGACCGATGCGGCGATCTCTCCCGGGAGCAGCGGCGGTCCGCTGGTCAATCGCGCGGGGGAGGTGGTCGGGGTGACGACGCTCACCCATCGCATCGGCCAGAACCTCAACTTTGCCGTGTCCTCCCGCCACGTGATGGAAGCGCTGCGCGAAGCCGGGAACAAGTCGCTCGTTGCGTTTTCGCCCACGGCTCAGCCGACAGCGGGTCCGACTCCGATCGCCAATGCGGCTGCCCTCCAGGTCGAGATCGAAGCGGCGCTGCTCGAACAGCGCCGTCGCTTCTCGCAGGAGATCGAACAGCGCCGGCAGGATCTTGATCAGCGCGAGTCGGAGCTGAAGACGCTCCAGCAGTTGATGGAGGTCGTCGGCAGCCGGAGCAAGGAAGCCTACGAGGTCGTCCGCAACTTTCCACTGGGGAGGAACCGCACGGAATGGCTGCGCGCGGCCCGCGCCCAGGTCGAGACGCACACCAGCCTGATTGCAGCCGAACGCGCCGAACTGGACCGTGATATCGAATTCGAGAAACAGGGCCTGTTTCCTCCGCCGCGGCTGAGGCGCGGGACCCCGGCCCCGGGAGACTTCGGCTTTGTGCAGGCCCACGTGCGCGTCACGCGCGTGCTGGACGACGGCAGCTTCCTGGCGCAGTTCGGCGAGGACGAAGTTCACTGGCGGGGTTTCGGAAAGGCCGCGCCCGAATCCGGCAAGCTCGCCCTGATTTCCGCGATGTGCGTCGCCGTCGCCCCTTATCACTTTACGAACACGGCCGGCGCTCCGGAAACAGCCATTTCGATCGAGCCGCTGGATGAGCGGGCTGTCCCGGCGTGGTACCGGGAGGCCCTCAAGAAACGCGTCGAACTCCAGACGGCCCGATTGAAGTCGCGGCTCGAAGCCTGGCATGAGCGGACGGCCCGCTCGCAGGCGGCGGTCGAGGCCGGCGCTCCCCTGCCGAGTCTGGGCACGCGATTCGAACCGGCCACGCTGATCGAGATCATCAGCGGCGACAAGACACTCAAAGCACCGAACCTGCCGAAGAAGTATCGGAATGAAGTCGTCACGATCCGCTATCCCCGGCTCGGCGGACGCGGCGGTGGCGTGGTGTACGACGAAGCACGATCGGTCCGCCGAGTGGAAACCGAGGAGTCCAGGCAGTGGCGGCGGCAGCAGTTGGCCGAATTCAATGCGCTGCGCGGTGTCTACCCCGCATACAGCCTGACCGAATTCATCCGCGAGCTTCAGACCTGGTCGACCGACAGTGACCTGATCTACAACCACCAGGGCGAGCTCCGCGAAGACATCGACAAGCTGATCAAGCTCGCGTTCACGGACTACGGCATCAGCGGCCCTCGTGTGCGGGATATTCCGTGGACTCCGCAGGCAAAGCAGCAGATCATCGGGCATCTTCAGCAGATCGCTCTCCGATACGGAGAGCTGGATTCCCAGATTCTGGCCGCAGTCGAGGAGAGCGCTGCCGAGCAGGAACCCGACGGGGCGGAGCGGGAACAGGCCGCGGCCGCACAACTCGAGCTGGCCCAACGGT
>JAHWKJ010000770.1 GCA_019347905.1 Planctomycetota bacterium | reverse complement strand
GTTTTTGTTGTGTCACGATTGCTGGTGCTGGGTCGAGCCGGTGGATGAGCGGTGTCCGCATTGCCGCCACACGATCGATCCCGTGCTGCCCGACCCCGACCTCGCCACGCTCGGCGCGCTCATCGGGCCGCTCGTAACGCCCATTGGCGAGGTGCGCGTGCGGCGGCGGATGCTGCCCGAGTACGGCATGCTGTACGAGACCGGCGGCGGGCTGTTCTTCGTCCCGCACCGCAGCGAGCATCTGACGCAGATGGTCGAAGCCAGTGGGGCGGGATCGCTGGCCTGGACGCTCGCCTCGGTCGTGTGGGCGCCGCTGATGTTCCTCCTGCCGTTCGTCCGCTCGAAGGAATTGCAGGAGTCGCGCATCCGCGTGCTGCGGCCGCAGGAGATCGACTCCGCGGACGGCCCCGGCCTGCCGGAACTCTTGATGGAGAACCCGGGCGCGTTCTTTATCCCGCGGCGGTCGATCCGCAGGCTCCAGCGCCGCGGCCGGCGGTGGATCATCGGCCGGGCGGAGGCGACCAGCGTGCGGCTGCGGGCCGAAGGCGACCGCCGGACGTTTCACGAACGCATGTGCGGGCTCCTCGAGGCCGACCGCTGGCAGATGGCGGCGGCGGGGTATTGACAGGTTGAGGGTTGAGAGTTGAGGGTTGAGGGTTGAGGGTGGGATTCGCAGGGCTGATGAGCGTGGGGCATTGACGAGGTGTGGTCCTCGAATTGGAGATCTTCGTGAGCTTACAGGAATTGGAAGCAGCCGTGGCTCAGTTGCCCGCCGAGGAACTGACCGCGTTTGCCCAGTGGTTTGAGGAGTATCTGGCCGACGCTTGGGATCGGCGGATTGAAGCCGACATTCGTGCGGGGCGATTGGATGAAACTGGCCGCCGCGCGGATGCCGATTTCGAGGCCGGGCGGTGTCAACCGCTATGAATCATTTCGCCACGCCCGATTTCTGGTACTGTTACCGCAACCTGCCAGAGGACGTGCGCGAATTGGCCGACGAGAAGTTCGCCTTGTTGCGGCAGGATCCGCGGCATCCGTCATTGCGGCTGAAGAAGATCGGCTCGTTCTGGTCGGCACGCGTCGGGCTGCACTACCGCGTGCTGGCGCGAAACCGGGAGGAAGGGCTGGTCTGGTTCTGGATTGGTCACCATAGCAAATACGATCAAATCCTCGGCACATCGGCCTGACAACGCGACCGCGCACATCGTTTGATTCTGTGGAACAGCTCCGGCAACTGATCGAACAGGCGGTAACGTCCGGCATCTGCCGCGGGATTGTGCTCAGCCGGCGTCGGGCCGAGGCCGAGGGGCCGCAGAAGGTGCGGGTGCGGCCGCTGGAGCTGGCGCGGGGGCTGGTGTATCAGTTCGCCAGCCGCCACGGCGGGCGCGAGACGCACGAGAATGTTGCACCTGGCGATGTGCCCGCGCGCGTCCTGTCGCTGATGGAGACGACGTTCGAGCATTGTCATCTGCTCACGGCCGAGGCGGATTATTCGATTGCGGTTCGGCTCCGGGCGCTGACGCTCCCGACACGCGACTTTGACGTGCGGATCACGGCGGGGCCGCCGTCGCAGGTTGCCGGCGATACCGCGCACGACCGCCGCAAGCAGTACCTCGTTCCGGAAGGCACGCCCTGCCCGTTCCTCGTGGAGATCGGCGTGATGACGCCTTCCGGGCAGGTGAAGAAAGCCCGCTACGCAAAGTTCCGGCAGATCAATCGCTTTCTGGAACTAGTGAACGACGTCGTTCCCGACCTCCCGCCCGGGAATGTGCTGAACGTGGTCGATTACGGCTGCGGCAAGAGCTACCTGACGTTCGCGCTGCATCACTTGTTGACGGTGGTGCACGGCCGGCAGGTGCGGATAGCCGGTCTCGACCGCAGCCCGCCGGTGGTGGAGACCTGCCGCCGCGTGGCCGAGCGGTTGAAGCTGGAGGGGCTCCAGTTTCAGGTGGGCGAAATCGCGGACCAGCCGCTCGAAGGCGACCTCAACCTCGCCGTCTCGCTACACGCCTGCGACACGGCCACCGACGACGCGCTCGCGCACGCTCTCGAGC
>JAHWKJ010000264.1 GCA_019347905.1 Planctomycetota bacterium | reverse complement strand
GTCACGCCTCCGAACGCCGAGGATTTCGCAAAGGATCCCGACGCTCCCTACGGTATCGCGAAGCTCTCCGCGGAGCTCTACATGGCCTACTACAGCCGCATCCACGGCATGGAATGCGTGGCGCTGCGCTTCGGCAACGTGTACGGGCCGCGGCAGGATCCGCACGGCGAGGCCGGCGTGATCGCGATCTTCTGCGGACGCCTCCAGGCGGACCAGCCGTTCACGATCTTCGGAGACGGGTCGCAGACCCGCGACTATATCTATGTGGGCGACGTGGCAGATGCTTTCGTCATTGCCGCGGATGCACCGCTGCCGCCGGCGGGGCCACTCGACACCCGCGCATTCAACATAGGGACCGGCATCGAGAAGTCGGTGGTCGAAGTTGCCGACGCGCTGCAGCACGCGCATCAGGCTGGCGTCATTCATCGCGACCTCAAGCCGTCGAACATCATGCTGGGGAGGGTCGAGGGTCCAGGGTCCAGGTTCGAGGGACAGACAGGCAACCGTGTCCGTGCGGACGGCGACGATGAACCGGGCGGCTATGAGCCCTATATCATGGATTTCGGGCTGGCCAGGCGCGAGGCCGGCGAGATCACGATGACGGTCGAAGGCAAGATCCTCGGCACGCCCGCGTACATGTCTCCCGAACAGGCGCGGGGAGAAGCCCATCACGCCGACCGCCGCAGCGATATCTACTCTCTCGGCGTGATTCTGTTTGAGCTGCTCACCGGCGAGAAACCATTTCGCGGCAATCTGCGGATGCTGCTGCACCAGGTCATCCACGAAGACGCCCCCGGCCCGCGGAAGCTGAACGCCCAGGTCCCCCGCGACCTGGAGACGATCTGCCTGAAGTGCCTGGAGAAGAACCCCGAGCGGCGCTATCAGACGGCGGGCGAGGTGGCGGAGGAACTGCGGCGCTGGCTGCGGCACGAGCCGATCCAGGCGCGACCGATCGGCCCGGCACAGCGTCTGTTCCGCTGGTGCCGCCGCAATCCGCTGATTGCCGCGCTCTCGGCCGCGGCGGCGTTGCTGCTGGTGAGCGTGGCGGTTGTCAGTTTCGTAGGCTACGTCTCGACGCGCAATGCACTCACGCTCGCAGAAGAGAAAACGGACGAGGCCGAAACCGCCCGCGAAGCGGCCGAGCGGACGCTGGCCGACATGTACGCCTTCTCGGGCCTGGTGGCCGCCGAGCGGGGCGAACCGGCGCAGTCGGCCCTGTGGTTCGCCGCCGCGGCCGAACAGAGCCGCGACGACGAGCTCCGGCGGCAGGCGAATCAGGTGCGGTTTCACAACTGGCTGCGCGAGACGCCGCAGCCGGTGTTCGCCGTCAACGCGGACGGAACGGTGCACGCCGTTCGCTTTCATCCGCGACGGCCGCTCCTGCTGTTGCACTACTCGACTCCTGGAACTCCGCAGTGGCATTGCACGATCTGGAACTACGAGACGGGGAAGTCGCTCGATTTCCCCGCGGCGGGACGGAAGGTGAGTGAGGCCGCATGGAGTCCGGACGGCCTGGCGCTGGCCGTCGCTTACGAGAAGGGCGAGGTCGAATTGCTCCGCGTTCCGTCCGGAGAGGTCGCGCAGACGATGACGCACGGCGAGTGGATCACCGCGCTGGAGTTCAGCCGCGACGGACGCTATCTGGCCGTCGCCAACAGGCGGGCGCGCGTGTGGGATCTGCAGTCGCCGGAGCGCGCGCTCACCGAGGTGGACCATGCGGACCAGGGCAGGGAGGTCGCTTTCAATTCGCGGGGCGACCGGCTGGCGACGGCCACTGCGGATGGTCGGATCCGCGTGTTCGACATCGGCCCACAGGCGCTTGTCGAGCTTCGCTGGTCGCCACTGGCGGGTCGTAACACCGATCACGAACCGCTCGTGCGGCCGGTGTTCATCAATTCGGACCACGGGCTGCTCGCGCCGACCGACCGCTCGACGGTCACGTGGTGGAATACCGAAAGCGGTTCGCCGGTCGAGTCGTTTCACCTGAACCGGGTCACCGTCGTCGAACCGTGCCCCAATGGGCGCTATGTGGTGATGGGAGGCCTGTCGGACGGGCAATTCTGGGATCTCGCGACGCGGCGGCCGGTCGGCAGCCGGCTCAGACATCTGAACCAGATCAGGGCGGCCGATTTCAGCGCGGACGGCCGGACGCTGCTGACGGTCGCCATGGATCGCCGCGCCCGCCTGTGGAGCGTACCCTCGGGCGAGCCGCTTTCGCCGTGGCTGCACCACACCGACAACGTGCACCACGGAGACCTCTCGCCGGACGGGAAGTTCATCGCCACTGCACAGGGAGACGGATTGGTCCGCGTGTGGCAGGTGCCCGATCGGCCGTGGGATCGCGAAACCCGGCTCGACGTGGCGGCGAACTTCCGGCTGCGAATGGCGCCGTTCGGCCCGTATGTCCTGCCGGGCGGCTGGAACCGCGAACGGTGGGCGACATCGACGCGGGTGTATCACGCCGTCACCGGCGAACCGGCCGGACCGAAGCTGGAGGTGCGGGGACTGCTCAACGACTGCGACTTCGCTGCCGACGGTGAGCAGTCCGTGACAGTTTCGTCCCTGGAAGAGCACACCGATCAGCGGCACCCCAGGAACATTCGCTTCGCCGAGCAGGAAGGTTGGATCCAGTTCTGGAACTGGAAGACGGGGACAGAGATCGCCGAGCCGCTGCGCGCACCGAGCGAGCCGATCCGCTGCGCGTACAGTCCCGACGGCAAGTCGCTGGTAGTGGTGTGCGCCGCGGGCGAGATGCTGCTTCTCGACGCGGAGACAAAGCGGATTCGCTCGCAGCAGAACCACGGCAGCGCCGCGTCCGCCGGGCACAACCTGCTGAAGGGCGTCGTGTTCTCACCGGACGGCGAGCTATTTGCCACCTGTGGTCTGGGAAACGTCGTCCAGGTGTGGGAGAACGGATCGGGCGAACTGCGCTACAGCCTGCGGCACGATGGCCGGTGGTGCTGGGACGTCGACTTTTCGCGGGACGGCCGGTTTCTTTTGACGGCCTCGGATGAGTACAACGTGAAGGTGTGGGACGCCGCCACCGGTGAGCTTGCGGCGGCCCCGCTGGAGCATCCCGACATGGCATTCCGCGCCTGCTTCAGCCCCGACGGCCGGCATATCTTCACCGCGGGCCGCGACAACGCCGCCCGTCTGTGGGACTGGAAAGCCGGAAGGCTCGTCTGCCCGGCCCTGCCCCACGACGACGAAGTTTTCGGCGTGGCCTTCTCCCACGATGGGCGCTGGCTGTTGACGACCTGCCGCAGTCGGACGGCCCGCTTCTGGGAAGGACAGACGGGAAAGCCGGTCACGCCGCCGCTGCCATTATCGGGCAACGGCTACTGGGGCTACGAGATCGAGACCACTGCGGACGGCCGCTACGCGGTGGTCGCCGGCAGTTCGTTGCATGCGTTCGACATGCACGCGCTGCTGCATTCACCCGCCCGCGAAACGGACCCCGCCGAGCTGCGCCTCCTGGCCGAAGTTGTTTCCGCGCAGCGCACGCACGGCGGCGGCGTGGTCAACCTGACAACGACGGAGTGGTCCCACCGCTGGACCGACTTGCAGGAGAAGTTCCCTAGCCTTCGTCGCGCGGGCGTGAAGGTCGTCGGCGATCTGGAAGTCGATCCGAAGTAGACATTCGCGTATACGAGCCTGACATTCGTGCGTCACCGGGCATCACAAGCTGCCGGGCTGGGCGCACCGACCACGAGCGTCCGATTAGCAGATTGGCGCTTAGGGCGCGCGGTGGGTAAAATCGCCAGCATCTCGGCCAGCGATGCCTCAGCAGCCTCTTCCGGCGGCGGCATCTGCGGGTCGGGCTTCCCTTCTTTTTGCGCGTTCTCGTTCCGGCCGTTCGGCCTGACGCTCATTTCATCTCATTCTGGAGGACCTCGCATGTGGTCCGCACTCCCTCGCCCGACGTGGGCCCGCTGGCTGTACACGCACAACCCGTTTTACGCGATCAGCGTGGTGCTGATGCTGTTCGGAGTTCGTGCCGCCTGGGGCGAACTCGAGATCGGCTCGATCGACTGCTGGATCATGATTGGCGTGCTCGCGGCTTACACGCTGGTGCTGGCAGCGATCGCGGTCGCCATCGTCCGCTGGGGCCGCGTGTGGGACGATGCCCGCACGCTGTTCGTCTCGCTGCTCTTGTTGTTCCTGGCCGTCTCGATCAGCGCCGACGAGCTGTTCGTGAACTCCAGCTCTGCTTCGGCGGGCGTATTCCTGCTGTTGGGCGGCTTCCTGGGCTCGGCCCTGCTGTCGGAAACGGTGCTGCGGGGAGCGCGAATCCGGCTGGGCTGGAGCTTCCGCGGGCCCTATCACCTGCTCCTGGCCCTGTTCTACATCTGGCCGTGGTGGTGCTCGCCGGAACTGCATCGCCGATCGGCCGAGGCGCTGGAATGGACGATCTTCCTGTTTCCGACGGCCGCGGCCGGGCTGTTTGTGCTGCTGCTGCCGGCGGTGCGCCGCGGACGCGAAGCGGTGGCCGACAACGGCACACCGTGGCCATGGCCCTGGTTTCCGTGGACGATGTTCGGCGCCATCGCCGCCGCCGTCGCCATTCGCTCGTTTGTGCTGAGCATGACGTTCGGACCCACAGGGCCCATCTGGGTCGGCAGTTCCACGACCGTCGCCAACATCAACTTCGACACGATCTTCGGCACGTGGTTTCTGGTGCCGCTGGCCTTCGTGCTGATGTGGCTTGTGCTGGAAGGCGCACTCGTCTCCGGCAATGAACGGCTTCAGCAGCGGATGCTGATGCTGGCGCCGTTTCTGGTGGTGTTGTCGCTGCCGATGGGCGGAGCGGTGTTCGAAAGCTTTCTCAACCGATTCGTGGAGCGGTTGGGTTCACCGATGTGGATCAGCGCGTGGTTGCTGGTATTGTTCTACGGACGAGCCTGGCTGGCCCGGATCCCACGCGCCGGCTGGACCTGTGCGGCGACGCTGCTGCTCTTCAGCGTCGTCGGCCCCGAGACGGTCAACATCAAGACGGCGACGGTCCCGCAGTCCTGGCCGCTGTTTGCTGTCGGCGCGGTCGCCCTCGTGCAGGGGGCGCATCGTCGATCATCGGCCGTGCTGCTCATCGGCTCGGCGCTGCTCACGCTCGGCTTGTGGCTGGTGCTGCCGGAGGCGATGGCCGCCGATTTCCGCATGACGCTGTGCTATCACCTGCTGCTCGCCGCGGTGATCGCCATCGGCCTCGTACTTCGCGACAGGCTGGCCGTATTGCTGCGGGCTGCCGGCGCGGCCCAGATGCTGGTGACGGCCTTCGTGGCACTCGCCAGCCCACGGGCGGAAGCGGTTCCGTTATCCTGGCGAGTCGCCTATGTCGCCGTGCTCGCCGCGGCCGCCCTGGCGATTGCGGGGCTGTTCCGGCAACGGTGGTATCTCTATGCCTTCGCCGGGATGCTGGGTTTCGCCTCGTACGCGGGCGTGGTGATCGGCTACCGCGAGGCGGTGGCGATTGTCGGCCGGCCGGCGATGATGGCCATCAGTTGGAGCGGCGGCTCTCTGCTGGTGGCCCTGCTCATCAGCGCCCGCAAGGCAAACTGGCTGAAGATGCGGCGTGTCGCTGACCCCGGCGGCACCGTGCAGCCGCCCGGTCGTCTGGAAGGATTCTGACACTTCGCCTGCAAGCGGGGAGCGATTCGAAGCTGCGCTGCAATCGGCAATCGCCATCCGGCAAGGGCCGGGCTACCCGAGGATCTCGCGCGCCACGCGGCCAGCGGTGTCGGTCAGGCGGAAATCGCGGCCGGCGTAGCGGTAGGTGAGCTGCTCGTGGTCCAGCCCCAGCAGGTGCAGAATCGTTGCGTGCAGGTCGGCCGTGTGCATGACGCCCTCGACCGCTTCGCGGCCGAGCTCGTCCGTCGCTCCGTAGCGCAAGCCACGCTTCACGCCGCCGCCGGCCATCCACATCGTGTAGCCCTTGTTGTTGTGGCCGCGACCGCCGTTGTTGTCCGAGTTGGGCGTCCGGCCGAACTCGCCGCCCCAGACGACCAGCGTGTCCTTGAGCAGACCGCGTTGCTTCAGGTCCGCGAGCAGACCGGCGATCGGTTTGTCGATCGTGACGGCCCGCCCTCCCAGCGCCGGGCGGATGTCGTTGTGGTGGTCCCAGCCGGCGCTGGTCAACTGGATGAACCGCACGCCCTGCTCCGCCAGGCGGCGGGCCAGCAGACATTGCGTCCCGAACTGCGAAGTTGCCCGATCGTCCAGCCCGTACAGCCTGCGGATGTGCTGCGGCTCGCGGGAAAGATCGAGCGTTTCCGGAACGGAAGTCTGCATGCGGTAGGCCAGCTCGTACGACTGGACCAGCCCCTCGACCTCCGGGTGGCCCGGGTCGTGCTTGAGCAGACGGCGGTTGGCCCGCGGGATGAAGTCGAGCTGCCGGCGCTGGTCGGCGGGCGTCAGTTGCCGGTTGGCGATGTTCGGCACGCCCCGCGATCCACTGGAGAGCCGCGTGCCCTGGAAGGTGGCGGGCAGGAAAGCGGAGCCGTAGTTCATCGCTCCGCCCTTGTCGACGATCGGGTCGACGGTCACGAAGCCGGGCAAGATCTTCATCCTGTGTGCCCAGTCCGTAAACTATCCACGCGCCCATCGAGGGTCGAAAGAAGTTCTCGCTGCCGGTGTTCAGGGTGACCAACGCCTGCTGATGGCTGGGATTGTTCGTCCGAATGCCATTCAGCACGCACAATTCGTCGCCATGCCGGCCAGGTGGGGGAAGGCGTCGGAGATCATCAGCCCCCTCTCGCCACGCGGCCGGAATGGGAACACCGGCGCCAGGTACCGCGCCGAGGCATCGCCGCCGACCTTTGCCAGTTCGGGCTTCCAGTCGAACGTGTCGAGATGGCTGGGGCCGCCGTCGAGGAACAGGAAGATCACGCGTTCGGCCCGCGCGGGGAAGTGCGGCTGTTTCGGGGCCACGGTGGTGACTTCCCGCCTGCCCTGGATCTGACTCGGCTCCGGGAAGTCGAACGTCTCGTACATCGGCGCAAGAGCGACCTGAGCACCGGCAGATAGACTGTGCGGTACGGCGCGTCGATGTCGAGCAGGCTGCGTGTCGCCCCCCACTTCCCTTTGCCGCCGGTCCCCGCGACCTGAATTTCCCCGGGCCGTTTGAAGATCAGCCGCCCGGCCACATCGAGCATCGCATCGCGGAGCGGCTCGACTTCCAGCCGCTTCAGGTTCATTCGCCAGAACAGCTCGTTCCCCGGATCGATCGACTCATTGGCAGCGTGGCCGGCGCTCGTCAGGCGGTAGGTGCGGCTGAGCACGATTCCCCGAATCAGTTTCTTGACCGACCAGCCGTCGTCGATTAATCGCACGGCGAGGTGGTCGAGCAATTCCGGATGCGTCGACTCCTCGCCCGTGCTGCCGAAGTTGTCCACGCTGCGGACCAGCCCGCGTGCGAACAGGTGCCCCCAGACGCGGTTGACCATGACCCGTGCGGTCAGCGGGTGTTCGGGCGAGGCAATCAGTGGGCCAGTTCGAGGCGGCCGCTGGCGTCGGCCGGGATCGGCGGCAGTCCGGGCAGGCCGTCGATCCGCACATCGCCACGGGGCGGAGCCGGCCCACGCTTATAGGCGTCGCCGTCGATGCGGGCCTCGCAGTCGCGGATCGTTCCTTCGACCGCCGTCATCGCCAGGTTCGGATCGGTCGTGTACAGCACCTCGCGCCAGCCGCCGGAGCGGTGCTCGCGGGTGACGTCGGACATCGAGTGCACGCGATCAGGTTCCTGCGCCGCTCGTGCGTCGTCTCGGCCGGCAACCGGTCGCCGGCCAACTGCTCGACGATGAAGCGGTCGTACGGCACCTCGTCGTTGAACGCATCGATCACGTAGTCGCGGTACCGCCAGGCGTAGGTGAACGGTGCGTTCCAGAGCCGGCCCACGCTGTCCGCGTATCGGGCCACGTCGAGCCAGTGCCTGCCCCAGCGCTCGCCGAAGCACGGCGAATCGAGGTAGCCGTCCACGACCCGCGCGAACGCTTCCTCGGTGGGAGCCGGATCGTTGACGAACCGGTCGATGTCCCTCGCCGTCGGCGGCAGTCCGATGAGATCGAATGCCGCGCGGCGGATGAGCGTGTAGCGATCCGCATCGCGGTGCGGCTCGAGACCCGCGGCCTGCAGCTTCGCCAGGATGAAGCGGTCCAGATCGTCGCGGACCCACGCCGCATTGCGCACGCGCGGCGACTCGGGCCGCTCCAGGGGCCGAAACGACCACAGCGCTACCTCGGCCGGTTCGCCGCCGTTCACCATCGGCGGCACAAACGAAACGGTCACTGCGATCCAGCACCCGACGAAACGACGAACGAAGTCGCCCGGGCGCCGCGTTTGATGCTCAGATCGCTCACGCATCGATGGCTCTCCGCAGGACCGTCATGTCGCCCGCCCTAATCTACTGGAAAACCCGTAGATGTCAACAAACTGGGCTGCATTGAGCCACGTTGAGCAGCAGGGCGTAAACATATC
>JAHWKJ010000009.1 GCA_019347905.1 Planctomycetota bacterium | reverse complement strand
CCGCTTCTGTCCATGGTAGCACCGCCCGGGGGCGGGGGCGATTGGGGTGGTGGGTTGTGTGGATTAAATACCACACGCCCACTTCCTGGTGATGCTCCGGCGACATTGAACATCGCATCTGGGGGTTGAAACCGCCCGACCCCCCGAGCATCGGTAGTGTGGATTTAAATCCACACTACCGACTCTCCCGCACAGTATCCCACGCTCCAGGGAGGGATTCGAGAGGCGCACTGGAACGGTGGACGGCTCGATCTCCCCATCGCTGCGGATCGTGCTGGCGGCGACCATCATCGTCTACGTCGCGGCGATGTACGTACTGGGCTACTACGCCCAACGCAAGATCCACGACAACGAAGACTTCGTCGTCGCCGGCCGCCGGCTGCCGCTGTCGCTGGCGTGGATGACGCTCCTGGCCACATGGTTCGGCGCGGGCACGATGCTGACGGCGGCGGACGAGGTCCGCCACGAGGGGCTGCGGGCGGCGGCCCTCGATCCCTTCGGCGCCGGACTGTGCCTCCTGCTGGCGGGCGCTTTTGTTGCCGGGCCCATGTGGCGGATGGGCCTCTTGACGGTGCCCGACTTCTTCCGGCGCCGGTTCGGGGGGACGGCCGAACTGGTATCCGCACTCGTGCTGGTACCCAGCTACTTCGGCTGGATCGCCGCCCAGTTCGTGGCGCTCGCGGAGATGCTGGAGCTGTTCTTCGATATGCCCCGCGGGACGGGCATCGCGCTGGTGGCGCTGGTGGGCATGGGCTACACGCTGATGGGCGGCATGTGGTCGGTGACGCTGACGGACGCCGTGCAGATCGCACTCCTGCTGGCCGGGCTGGTGATTCTGGGCGGCGTCGTCCTGAGCGAACTCGGGCGCGGCAACCTGTTCGCCGGCGTCGAACGGTTATGGAATGAAACGCCGGCCGAGAAGCTCGTCTTCGTGCCGCGCGAGAGTGCCGCTGCGTTCTGGGGCTGGGCCGGCGTCCTGGCGGCGGGTGCGCTGGGCAATCTGCCGGGGCAGGACCTGATGCAGCGGGTGTTCGCCGCCCGGTCGGAACAGGTGGCGCGCCGCTCGTGCTACATCGCCGGCGTGATGTACCTGGCGTTCGGTGCGATTCCCGTGGGACTCGGGCTGGCGGTGAACGTGCTGCCGCACGATCCCGAGGATGCCATTCTACCGATGCTGGCGCACGCCTTCCTCAGCCCGCCGCTGATAGTGGTGTTTGTCGTCGCGCTGCTCTCGGCAGTGCTCTCGACGATCGACAGTGCGATTCTCGCCCCGTCGTGCGTGCTCGCGCAGAACATATTCGCACGCTTCACAAAGGTCTCACCGCTGAGGATGAACCGCGTCGCGGTCGTGCTCGTCACCGCGTGCAGCCTCGCCCTGAGTTACGCCGGCGAAGGAGCCTACGAACTATTGGAAGGCGCCTACGCGATTACGCTCACGGGGCTGTTCGTGCCGCTGGTGCTCGGCTTGTACTTCGACCCGCGCAGCCGGCATTCCGCGACGGCCGCGATGGTCGTCGGCGCCGGGCTGTGGCTCGTGCACTACATCGCCGGCTGGGATCACTTCCTGGAGTTCCTGAAGCCGTTGGGAAGGTGGAAGCTCTCGACTTCGCTGTCCGCCACCACGTGCAGCCTGCTGGCCTACGTAGCCTGCGAAGCATGCTCGCGCCGCCGGACGACTTGAAGCGTCACGGCGCAAAGGCGCCAAGTCGCAAAGGCACGCAAAGAAAAGGGAGCGAATGGAGGATGGAGGATGGCGGCGTGACCTTGCCCACGAATAGTGGGCAAGGCCAGGCGGGACGGACCGGCCATCCTCCATCTTCCATCCTCTATCGTCACTCCCTTTCCCTTTGCGAACCCTTTGCGCCTTCGCGCCTTTGCGTCAAAGGCTGGCCTTGACGCCGGTCGCGGTTTGTGCAGAATTCGCGACCCCACATCTCCCGTCCACGGCGTGGACGCCGGCGTTCTGCCGCGCTCCAGGCCCGTGGCTGAAGTCCTCTCGAATCCGCACAAACAGGTTTCTGCCGTGAACGCATCCCTCGTTTGCCTGGCGGTGCTCGTGTCGGCTGGTCCGGCGGCTGACGTGCGAACGGTTTACCGCCCGTCTCCCATGTTTGAAGCCGCCGTCCGGGGGCAGTCGCCAGGCCAGACGTATTCCGGCGAATACGAGGAGCTGCCGCCGCTGGGCGCGCCCGGGGCCGCCGGACCCACGTATGCTGCGCCTGCGCAGCCGGGGCCGACGTTCCCCAGCATCGACAGTTTCAATCCATTCTCGTCGCCGGGGCCGATGAGCTACGACCCCTTCCTGGGGGCGCCGCCGGCCGCTGTGCCGAACAGCGGCTATGCACCCTACGGCATCCACGGTCCGCAGCCCTACAAACTGGGCTGGCGCTCGCTGTACGACGTGGGTTACATCCCGGAGGAGTCGATCGAAGGTACGCCGGCCGAGCTGGAGATCTTCGAGTTCGACGCCGAATGGCGGTACACGCAGCCCACCGAGTGGGGCTGGCTGTTTTCGATGGCCAAAGAGTTCCGCCTGCGGAGCTACGGCGAGGCGGGCTCGACCATTCCGTTCCCGGACGAGGTATTCCACCTCGGCTGGGACTTCGAGCTCTCGACGCCGGCGAACGCCCCGTGGAGCTTCGAGCTGGGCTTCTCGCCTTCGCTGAACACCGACTTCGAAGACAACAGCACCAGCGATGCGTGGAACTGGGATGGCCGCGGAATCGCCTTCTACCGAACGTCGCCGCAACTGACGTGGGTGGGCGGCGTCGTCTACTGGGACCGCGTCCGCGACCGCCTGCTGCCTTACGCCGGCGTGATCTGGACGCCCAACGACATCTATGAGTTCCGGCTGATCTTCCCGGAAGGCCGCATCAGCAAGTTCCTCGGCACGCCGTGGGGCGTGGCGACGTGGTTCTATGCCCGCGGCGAGTTCCACGTCGAGGCCTACGAGTTTGAGGACTCGGGCTTCAAGGACAAGTACGAGATCAGCGACTGGCGGGTGCTCCTGGGCTTCCGCAGCGAGAACGGGCCGGGCATCTCGACCTTCATCGAAGGCGGCTGGATCTTCGACCGGCAGATCGAGTTCTTGAACCGCACAGTCGCGGGCACCGACAATTTCGACGTCTCGTCGGGCTTCATCGTCCGCGGCGGATTGCGATATTGAGCGACGGGCAGAGAATTGAACAGGAGCTAACGGAGAGAACGGAGGAACGCGATTGGAGTTGTTAGCTGCCTCTGGAAGCCTTCTCCGTTGCCTTCGTTAACTCCTGTTCAAACTGAAGCGTCTTTGTTCAGAGCCGCTGATGACCACCGCCCCGCCCGTTGCCGTCGTCCTTGCTGCCGGGAAGGGCACGCGGATGAAGTCTGCCCGGCCGAAGGTGCTGCACGAGGTGCTCGGGCGGCCGCTGGTGGAATACGTGCTCGACGCCGCCCGCGCCGCCGGGGCCGCGAGGGTTGTGGTCGTGGTGGGACACGGCGCCGATGAGGTCCGCGACGCCCTCTCGAAGCACCGCGACGTGTCGTTCGTCCTGCAGAGCCAGCAGCTTGGGACTGGCCATGCGGTGATGGTCTGCCGCGACGAACTGGCCGGCCATACCGGGCCGGTGCTCGTGCTTTCTGGCGATACGCCGCTCGTCCGCGGTGAAACGCTGGCTGGTCTCCTCGCCGAGCAGCGGCGGGCGGGTGCGGCATGCGTCATCGGCACGGCCGTCACGGAGGCGAACCGCGGTTTGGGTCGCATCGTCCGCGATGCCGCCGGCCACTTTGTGCGGATTGTCGAAGAGCGGGACGCGGCGCCGGAAGAGGCGGCGATCCGCGAGATCAACACCGGCTGCTACGCCTTCGACGGCCCCGCCCTGTTGTGGGCGCTGGAGCGTCTGCGGCCCGAGAACGTCCAGGCGGAGTACTACCTAACCGACTGCCCGGCGATCCTGCTGGCGGACGGCCGCAGCGTCGTCGCGGCCCCGCTGTTCGACATCCGCGAAGCCATGGGCGTCAATACGCCGGAGCAGCTCGCCGAAGTCGCCGAAACGATGCGCCGCCGCGCCGAGGGCGGTGCCCAGCCGTAGCACCGCCTGCCAGGCGGTTCGCTTGCTCGAGAGACCGCCTCGTCGCCCGCACGGCCCTGGAAGGCCGTGCCACGTGCTACGACGGGTCGTACCCGAGGTTCGGCGCGAGCCAGCGTTCGACTTCGGACACGCTCATGCCGCGGCGGGCGGCGTAGGACTCGACCTGCTCGCGGGTGATGCGGTCCACCGAGAAGTAGCGGGCCTGGGGGTGCGCGAAGTACAGCCCACTGATGGACGCCGCCGGCAGCATGGCGTAGCTTTCCGTCAGTGTGATGCCGGCAACCCCCCCTTGCCCCCCCTTAGTAAGGGGGGGAACGGGGGGGTTGGCCTGGAGCAGGTCGAACAGCGGCCGCTTCAGCGTGTGATCGGGACACGAAGGGTAGCCGAATGCCGGGCGGATGCCGCGGTACTTCTCGGCGATCAGTTCCTCGGTCGAGAGCTGTTCGGCCCTGCCATAGCTCCACTCGATGCGCACGCGGCGGTGCAGCATTTCGGCGAAGGCCTCCGCCAGCCGGTCGGCCAGGGACTTGGCGAGAATCGCGTGGTAATCGTCGTGCTCTGCCTCGAACCGTGCCACCAGTTCATCGCAGCCGATGCCCGCCGTGACGGCGAACGCGCCGATGTAGTCGCGCCGGCCGCTTTCCGTCGGCGCCACGTAATCGGCGAGCGAGCGGAACACGTCCTGTCCCTTGCGTTCCCACTGCTGGCGAAGCATGGGGAAGCGCGTGAGGGGAGAGGATGGAGGATGGAGGATGGAGGATGGCGGCGGGATGGTTCGGCCATCCTCCATCCTCCATCCTCTATCCTCACTTTCATACGGAGTAAGGGCCTCAATCGGAGTAACAGCCGCGTACACCAGCACGTCGTCTCCGACGGAACAGGCCGGCCAGAAGCCATACACGCCGCGGGCGGTGAGCAGTTTCTCGTCGATGATGCGGCGGAGCAGCGCCTGCGCGTCGTCGAACAGCCGCCTGGCCGCCTCGCCCACTTCCGGGTCGCTCAGGATCTGGGGGTACTTGCCGCGCAGCTCCCACGCCTGGAAGAAGGGCGACCAATCGATGAACGCGGCGATATCCACCAGCGGCACGTCGTCGAGCGTTCTCGCCCCGAGAAACTCCGGCGCGGGAATGTCGATCGACGACCAGTCGGTCTGGAAGCGGCGGGCGAAGGCGTCTGCATACGGCACCAGGTTCTTCGACTGCCTTTCGGCGAAGCGCTCACGTTCGCGGGCCTGCTCCACCCGGTTTTTCTCGTCGAAGCCGGGCCGCCGGTCGGCGTCGAGCAGGTTCTCGACCACCGGCACGGAGACGGACGCATCGAGCACGTGGACCACAGGCTGGTCGTACTCCGGGGCGATCTTCACCGCCGTGTGCTTGGCGCTGGTCGTCGCCCCGCCGATGAGCAACGGCAGCTTGAACTGTTGCCGCCGCATTTCGCGGGCGACGTGCACCATCTCGTCCAGCGACGGCGTGATCAGGCCGCTGAGGCCGATGAGATCCGCGCCCTGTTCCTGGGCCGTGGCGAGGATCTTCTCCGCAGGCACCATCACGCCCAGGTCGATCACGTCGAAGTTGTTGCACCGGAGCACGATGCCCACGATGTTCTTGCCGATGTCGTGCACGTCGCCCTTGACCGTCGCGAGCACGACCGTGCCGCGGCCGCGCTGCCGGCTCTCGACGCTCGATTCTCCGGCCGCGACCTTCTCCGCCTCCATGTAGGGCTCGAGCCACGCCACGGCTTTCTTCATCACGCGGGCGCTTTTGACCACCTGCGGCAGGAACATTTTGCCGGCGCCGAACAATTCGCCGACGACGCTCATGCCGTCCATCAGCGGTCCCTGAATGACCGCGAGTGGCCGGCCGTACTTCTGCCGCGCTTCTTCGGTGTCCTCGTCGATGTGCTCCGTCAGCCCTTTGAGCAGGGCGTGCTTGAGGCGCTCTTCGACGGTGGCGTTTCGCCAGGCGGCGATTGAATCGGGAGCCTGACGGCTCCCGCTCGCCTTGACCTTCTCGGAGTATTCGACCAGTCGCTCGGTGGCGTCGGGGCGGCGGTTCAAAAGCACGTCTTCCACGTACTCGCGCAGCACCGGGTCGATCTCTTCGTACACCTCGAGCTGGCCGGCGTTGACGATGCCCATGTCGAGGCCGGCCCGGATCGCGTGATAGAGGAAGCATGCATTCATCGCCTCGCGGACGACGTCATTCCCGCGGAAGGCGAATGAGACGTTGCTCACCCCGCCGGACGTTTTCGCCCCCGGGCATTCGCGCTTGATCCGCCGCACGGCCTCGATGAACTCCACCGCGTAGTTCGCATGCTCGTCGATGCCCGTCCCGACGGTGAGGATGTTCGGGTCGAAGATCAGGTCTTCGGACGGGAAGTCGGCTTCTCCGGTCAACAGGCGGTACGCCCGCTTCGCGATCGAGACTTTGCGATCCGCGTCCACCGCCTGACCCTCTTCATCGAAGGCCATGACCACGACGGCCGCCCCGTACCGCCGGCACAGCCGCGCCTGCCGCAGGAACTCGTGCTCGCCTTCCTTCAGGCTGATCGAGTTGACGACCGCCTTGCCCTGCACGCACTTGAGGCCCGCCTCGATCACCGACCATTTCGAGCTGTCGATCATCACTGGCACGCGGGCGATATCCGGGTCGACGGCCAGCAGGTTGAGGAACGTCGTCATCACCCGCGCGCTGTCGATCAGGCCCTCGTCCATGTTGACGTCGAGCATGTTGGCCCCGCCTTCGACCTGCTGCCGGGCGACGCTGAGGGCCTCTTCGTAATTTCCTTCCTTGATCAGCCGGGCGAAACGCTTGGAGCCGGTGACGTTCGTCCGCTCGCCGATCATCAGGAAAGTCGTTTCCGGCCGCACGACGAGCGGCTCCATGCCGCTGTAGGTCGAGTACCGCGGAAGCTTCGGCCGCCCGCGGGGCGCGAGGTCTTCGACGGCCTCGCGGATGGCCCGGATGTGCTCGGGCGTGGTGCCGCAGCAGCCGCCGACGATGTTCAGCCAGCCGGCTTCGGCGAACTCGCGCAAAGTGCGGGCCATGGCCGCGGGCGCCTCGTCGAAGCCGCCCATGGCATTGGGCAGTCCGGCGTTGGGGTGACAGCTCACGTACCGCGGCGCCAGGGCGGCGAGCGCCTCCAGGTGGGGACGCATCTGCCTGGGGCCCAGCGCACAGTTGAGGCCTATGCTGAGCATGTCGAAGTGCTCGAGCGATGCGTGGAAAGCCTCGATCGTCTGGCCCGAGAGCGTGCGGCCGTCTTTGCCGATGATCGTGCCGGAGATCATCACCGGCAGCCTGACGCCGCGCTCCTCGAAGTAGCGGTCGATGGCGACCAGCGCCGCCTTCATGCTCAGCGTGTCGAAGACGGTTTCGACCAGCAGGAGATCGACGCCGCCGGCGACGAGGCCGTCGACCTGCTCGTAGTAGGCGTTCGAGAGTTGATCGAACGTGGCCGGACGCCAGCCGGGATCGTCGGCCCGCGTCGAGGTCGAGAGCGCGACGCTCGTCGGCCCGATGCTGCCGGCGACGAACCGCGGCCGCTCGGGATCGATCGCGGTGAATTCGGCGGCGACGTTTTTCGCGATTTCGGCCGCCGTGCGGTTGATCTCGACAACATGCCCGGACAGCCCGAACTCGCCGAGACCGTAAGCGGTGGCGTTGAAGGTATCGGTCTCGATGATATCGGCCCCGGCATCGAGAAACGCGCGGTGGATGTCTTCAATCACCTCGGGCCGCGTAAGCACCAGGAGGTCGGTGCAATTCTTGACGTCCTTCGGATGGTCGCGAAACCGTTCGCCGCGGACATCGGCCTCGCCCAGGCCGTAGGTGTGGATCATCGTCCCCATCGCCCCATCGAGCAGCACGATGCGGCGGGCGAGCAGTTCTTCGAGGACTTGCGTCACAGGCGGCGGAGCGAGCGTGGGCATGCGGGGCTGGCAATAGTGGTGGGAAATCGCTTCACGCGCCGGCGACCGGCGACGGCGGAGCGCAGCTTCAGAATCGAAAGCGGTGCGAAAGTTCGGCGACCTGGCCCGGCATCAATGGACCCACAGGCCACCACCGCAGTGTTTGAGCTCGAGGTGTGTTCCTCCCTGAACGCGCTTCGAGGCGCGCCTCCGCGGAAAGCTCCTGTGCGCGAGGCATGCTGATCGCGAGATTCTAGCGGGCTTTCCCGAACGCGACCAGCCGTTCTCAGTCATCAGGGGTCTTGACGCAAGTCTGCGACCGGCGGTCTAATCGCCGCAGAGGCGTCGCCATGGTCGTTTACGAAGAGCTGCTCGATCGCGATCTCGACTGGGCGTTGCAGGAGGGCAGTATGCACTTCGAGAAAGACAGTGCCGTCCACCGCACGCTGCGACGGATCGCCCAGCGCCTGGACCAGTTAGGGATCCCCTACGCCATCGTTGGCGGGATGGGCATGTTCTTCCACGGCTACCGCCGCTTCACGGAAGATGTCGACATCCTCGTGACCGAGGATGGCTTGCAGCGCATCCACGAGGAATTGGAAGGACGCGGTTATCTGCCGCCGTTCACCGGCAGCAAGCACCTGCGCGACACGGACACCGGAGTCCGGATTGAGTTCCTCGTCAGCGGCCGATATCCCGGCGACGGCAAGCCGAAGCCGGTCGCTTTCCCGGATCCGCCGTCGCATGCCGTGGAACTGGATGGCGTGTCGGTGCTGTCCCTGCCGCGGCTCGTGGAATTGAAGCTGGCCTCGGGAATGACCGCTCCCGGCCGGCTGTCCGATCTCGGCGACGTGCAGAAACTCATCAGCGCGCTCTCGCTGCCGTACGAATTCGGAGAGCAACTCGACGGATCGGTGCGCGAGAAGTTCCACGAGTTGTGGCAGAGCGTCCAGAACGGACCGGACGAGTTGTAGACGAAACCGCAGCTCGACACTGCCGGAACGGGGCGCAGCTTCGCCTGGCGACTCTCAATTCTCCCGTCACTGCCCCGCGGAGCGGCTGCCCTGGGGGCTGGCGGCGATGGGGACGCCGAAGGGCATTGGGCGGGCGGCGACGGTGAAGCCTTCGCGGTGCGCGTGATCCTGCAACTGGCGGAACAACTCGAAGCTGTCGGGATAGACCCAGAACGTCAGCGCCGTGTCGAGGTCGGTAAGCTGCAGCCGCCGGGTGAATCCGGAGCCGGGCCGCAGGGCTTCTTCGGCCGATTCGGAGGGGTAGTCGCTTTCGGGGATGATCTTCCAGCCGCTGACGGACGCGCGCACCATGCCGGTGCCCTGCCGCAGTTCTTCCAGCACCGAGAGCGTCTCGCGTTCGACCACATAGGCCAGCGAGAAGCCATTGACGGGACCGACGAGGCCCTGGTGCTTGTGGAAGCGAACGATCCATTCTCGCTGCCGGTGGACCTCGCGACGCAGGCGCTCGACCAGTTCGTCGATGGGCACCCACGCCACGCGGCCGCCGGTGACGAGGAAGTGCAGCTCCGTTTCGACTTCGCGGGAGAGCGGGGTGACGCGGTGGCGGATCGTTGGCGTCTTCGGCTGCTCGGATGCGAGCACGTCGAGCTGACGGCGGCGTTCGGCCAGCTCGCGCTTCGCCGCTTCGATGTCCTGTTGCAGCCGGTCGAGGCGGGCCTGTGCACCGTTGACGCTGTCGGCTCCGGCCTGCAGAGCCTCGCGGCCGAGTTCGGCTTCGCGGCTTAGTCGCTGACGTTCGCGGGTCATGCCGTCAATGGCCGTCGAGAGTTTCCGACCTTGGGCCTGAAGGGCCGTAAGTGTTCGCATCCGCTCGTCGAGAGCAGCGACCAGCGCGGGCGACGGTTGGCGGGGCGTCGGCGGCCGTGGGGCTTCGACGGGACGCTGCGTGTCTTCCACGATTGATGGCTGTTCCAGGACCGTCGCCATGGCGGGTGACGCGGCAGACGACTCCACTTCAACCGGCTGAGCGGTCTTGTGTGCGGATGGAATCGACAGCGGCGCCGCCGTGGGCGTCAGCTTGCTGGCGCGGACGCCGGCCACCACGATCAGGATGATCAGGATGCCGACGATGTTGGCAATGATGTCCAGGAACGAATCGGAGCCGAAGCCCGCTTCGTCGGACGTGGCGCGGCGGGTCATCGGAGGGTTGAGGGTTGAGGGTTGAGGGTTGAGACTTGCGAGTTGCCAAACTCATAGATTGCTTTGGACGGCAGGCTCGAGCGCTTGAGCGGGTCTTCGAGCCACAGGTAATGATGGTTGCCGCCGGGGGCGATGCGGAATCGGAGTGACGGGACCCAGTAGAAGGGCCGTGGGGGCAGGCCCCAGCCATTGACCGTACGCTCAACCGATTCCAGTGCCGCGCGGACGACTTCCGCACGCGTAGTGTCTTCGCCGAGCGGAATCGGCGGTTCGCCGCTGATGGCGAGCTGATCGGCGGAGATGGCCACGTCAATTTCGCGCTCGAAGCCGATGGACGCGCCCGGCAGCGCCTGCCCCCAGCGACGGGTCCTGGAGCGCAGCGTCGCCGTCTGCCGCTCTGCGAAGCGAGGCGAGAAATCGGGGAAGGCGGGCTCGGCCTCGCCCGGAACAGCTTCCGACGCGCTGCCGGACGCTCCGCCGCCCGACGACGGTGAGCGGTGGCCGCCGCCGGATTGTCCCGCCGCGCCGCTGCCGCCCGGCTGCGAATTGGGGTCGGCAGTCAAAGCGCCCTCAGCGGCGTCACCCGTTCCGCCACGCCTCCCGCCGTCGAGGGTCCTGCCCTTGCTAAGGGGGCGCGAGGGGGACGTCGTCCCGGCAGTGGCCGCGGCAGCGTCCGCCGTCTTGTGCTCGTGATCGCTGCCGTGCGCGACGAAGGGCACTGATTCATCCAATGCATGTCGGCTGTCACCAGTGTTCACATCGTTTGCTAATCCACGCTGGCTCCCCGCGCCAAAGCTCCCCCCCTTACTAAGGGGGGGCTGGGGGGGGTGAGGCGCGAGAGCATTGCCAGCCGCCTTCGGCTCGCCTCTGGCGGAGAAAGTCGAACCGGGCGACGCCGACGAGGTTCGCGAACGATTGGAAAGCTGCTCATCGCCCGCGACCCCCCCCTGGCCCCCCCTTAGTAAGGGGGGGGGCGTCGTGGGGTCGTCGTCGGGTGAGGGGGGAAGATCGGCCTCTCGATGCGAGCCGGTTGATGTCGGAGATCCGGAGCCGGCGACGCCCGTTCGATCGCCACCTGCCGTCGGGCCGAACAGCGCGCTCGCTGAGCGGTCGACGCCGAAAGGCGTCTCGCGCGCGCCGCCGAAGACGCGGCCGAAGCGATAGCCGTCGTCGTCCCCGGTCGTGACACCGCCGTCCGCGGCGGCGGGATTGCTCCGTGAGATCCCCCCGTTTCCGCCATCAGCCGGCGCGCCACCGAGACGCGTCGCGATGCCGATGCTCGGACGTCCGTAGCGGCTCTGCTGCAGCCGTGTGAGCAGCTCCTGACGTTCGCGCAGCACGGCGGCGATTGCCGCCCGAAGCGCTTCGACGGCGGCGGGATCGGCCGGCGGCAGTGCAAGCTGCCGGTCTTCCTCGAGCAGTTCGTAGCCGGATTGTACGTCGAGCCGCGCGAGAAGCTGCCGGGCCGGATAGTATCCCACGCCGCTGGGGCGCACGATGAACAGCACATAGGGTTCGCGTGTGTCCCCGCTGGTTCGGCCCACGTGCCTCCAGTAATCGACGAGCGTCTGCGTACCCGCCAGCAGTGGATTGTATCCGAGCGTGTAGTCTTCCAGATCTTCTTTCGTCAGCAGCACCCCTTCGGGAAGGAATCGCACGCCTTCGCCGGTGAACTCGATGTAGATCGGCCGCCGGTCGGTGCCGGACACGCCATCGAACGGCACCAGCGCATAGCGGCTCTCGCCCGTCTGCGGCGTCTGTTCCAATTCGCGGAGTCGCCGCCGCAGCTCGCGCTGCTCGTGCAGCAGGCGCTCCAGCTCCGTTCGGCCGGCGGCGTGTCGTGTCTCCAGGTCGGCGGCTTCGGCTCGAACCGCGGACAGGCGGCCGTCCGTTTGGACGACCGCCTGCTGCAGATCGGCGCTCTGCTGACGGGTTTCGGACAACTCGTGCAGCCGCGCGTCGATCCGGCGCCTCACGGCGGCCAGTTCGTCTTCGAGTGCCGCCAGCCGCGCCCGCAACGGCAGGTCGGGGTCAGGCGGCTCGGGGGGCGGCGGGGCATCGCTCTCGTCTTCCGCAATCGGAATCGCGGCCGCCGCAGGTTCGGGAAGCGACGCGGCGGCATCCGCCTCATCCTCCCGCCGCTGAGTGAGCTGCGCGGAGTCGCTTGCCTCGACGACCTCCACCACTTGTTGCTCGCGCGTCGCTTTCAGCACAGCCTCGGAGCGGATGCGACGGGTCGTAATGACCAGCAGAAAGATGAGCGCCCCCATCGCGCAAACCAGCACCGCCAGAAACGGAAACAGCGACACCGAACTGGATGAGCGGGCGGAACGCGACACGGCAACAACGGTCGAAAGGGTCGAAGGTCAAAGAGTCCAACGTCGAAAGCGGCGAAGAGGTAACGGCGGCATAACACTGACCAACGGGCATCGAACCTTCCGGCCTTTCGACCTTCAATCCTTTAGACCCCCTCCAGCGGTTCGCAGGATTGCGCGTCGGCATGTCACGCGGCCCGGGAACGCACGCGGGCCGTCAGCAGGTGGACGGCCGCGCTCAGGCTGTGGACGGTTTCCTGGAAGTTCTCGGCCGCCCGCAGCGCTTCGAGGTTCTGCACCAGCCGGTCTTCCAGGCGGGCCAGTTCGTGCTCGCCGCCGACCAGTTCCCGCAACGTCTCGGTCTGGCGGTTCAAATCGGAAAGCCCCTCGGCGAGGGTTGCGGTCGATTGAGCGAGTTGCGACTGCCAGCCGCCGACCGCCTCCGTCAGCCGCACGGGGAACTCCTCGACCAGGCGGCCGAACGCCGTCAGGAACTCGCCGCGCACTGTGGCGAGCTGGCGGCTGTGGTCGGCCAGTGTGGCGGCCATGCCTTCGCGCAGAACCTCGTCGAGCCGCGTTTGCTGCCCTGCCAGCGTCTCCTGCCAACGATGCCGAAGCGCGTCGAGCGACTGCTGCCAGACGTGTGCGTGCGAGGCGATCAGCGATTCGGTGCCTTCCAGCAGGCGTCGGGCCGATTCGGCCTCGGCTGCGTGCAGGGTGGCAGCCGGAGAAGTGGCGGGCGGAAAGACAGCCGGCAGCCGCGCCGCCGCGTAGTCTTCGACGCGGGTGAGGATGCGGTTCTCCGCACCCTGCACCACAAAGGTCGCGAAGACGAGCACGAGCGACAGCGCCAACGCCAGGGCCGTCGTGTCGAAGGCGACGGCCAGGCCCCCCGTGACGTCGTTGAGCGACGTCTCGAGCTGCTCGGGCGTGACGTTGGCGATGGCGATCGTGATGCCCATCACCGTTCCCAGAAAGCCCAGAATGGGCACGGCCCACGTCACGGTGCGGACCATCCCGTAGCTTTCGTGCGAGCGATCGGCCGCCTGGTTCGCCAGGTGCCGCAGATGGTCCTCCAGCCCTTCGCTCGAACGGCGGCCGCGAATGAAATCGCACACGTCGCGCACACGTTCGATCAGCCGAGTGCCGGCCAGCCGACCCGGGATCGCTCGCAGCCGTTGCTCCAGGACACTCGCGGTCTCGGCGGCGTGCATCGTCCGCGCAGTCGCCAGGCCCTCGAGCGGGCTGCTTTCGAGGGCGCGGTTTTCCGCCGCAAAGCCGACGGCCTTGCGAGCCAGAATGGCCAGCCCCAGAAAGAACAACGCCGCCGTCACGTACTCCAGCGGGTGGCTGGTGAAGTAGCGGGCGGCCAGCTCGCGCTGCACCGGCAGGTACGGAATGACGGCGTAGAAACCGACAGTCGCCGCCGTCGCCCACAGCACCGGCGAGAGTGCCAGGCTGCTCCACCGGCTGCCGGCCGCATCATGTGTCGAATTGCTCATGGCCCGTCCCTGGGTTTCCCGTCCACGTCGCCCTTGGCGTAGCCGCACAGCGCGGCGCGACCGGCCGCGGCGCGCGGGGGCGTCTCTCGGAATAATCGGCACAACCGGCACAGCAGGTTGAGCCGAACATTTCGCCGGCGGACTTGCCCGCCGCGGGAGTCCTCGCTGGCGCTTCGGGTTCGTGTCTGCCACACCAACCCGAAGCGCCAGCGAGGGGCCGTAGGTGCGGTCAGCGCGCAGCGGCCGTTTGCAGGTCGCGCAGCTCTTTCGGCAGCGGGAAGTTGACGTGCTCCTCGCGGATCGTCACGTCGCGGGCCGTCGCGCCGAAGTGCCCCTGCAGGTAGTCGACGCAGTCCTGCACGACCACCTCGGGCGCGCTGGCCCCGGCGGTGATCAGCACAGTATCCGCGCCCTCGAACCATTCCCGCTCGAGCTCGTGGGCGCCGTCAATGAGGTATGCTGGCGTGCCGCACGCGAGGGCGATCTCCCGCAGCCGCTGGCTGTTCGAGCTGTTCTGGCTGCCCAGGACGAGCACCAGGTCGGCTTCGGCGGCGAGCTTTCGCACCGCCTCCTGCCGGTTGGTCGTTGCGTAGCAGATGTCTTCCTTGGGCGGCGAAGCGATGTGCGGATACCGCTGCCGCAGCCGCTCGATCACGCGGCCGGCCTCGTCGACGGAGAGCGTCGTCTGCGTGAGGTAGGCGACCTTGTCGTCCGGCCCGAAGGGCAGCCGATCGACTTCTTCGGGCGTCTCGACGAGCGTAATGCTCTCGGGGGCTTCTCCCATGGTGCCGATCACCTCATCGTGGCCCTCGTGCCCGATGAGGATGATGTGGTAGCCGGCACGTGCGAAGCGGATGGCCTCGATGTGGACCTTCGTCACCAGCGGACACGTGGCGTCGATCGTCATCAGCTTCCGCTCGCGGGACTTTTCACGGATGCCGGGAGACACGCCGTGTGCACTGTACAACAGGATCGATCCCGGAGGCACGTCCTCGACGTCGTCCACGAACATCACGCCCTGCCGCGTGAACCGCTCGACCACGTACTTGTTGTGGACGATCTCGTGGTAGACGTAGATATTCGGCCCGAAGTGCTTGATAGCCTCATCGAGACAATCGATGGCCATATTCACGCCGGCGCAGAAGCCGCGGGGATTGGCGAGCAGGATTTCCATGGCAGGGCGCAGGGTGTGAAGGGGCGAAGCTCCTCGGGAAGTGTAGCAGACAATGCGCTTGCGGGAACCCGGCTCGGCGGGTGACGGGGTGACGGGGTGACGGGGTGAGCGCTGGGCTACGCCTCGCGGGCCATCAGATTGGTGGGTTGGATGTAGCACCAGCGGTCACCTCGTCACCCCCTCACCTTGTCACCCCGCCGCGCATTTGCTACAGACCGCCCGCCATGGATTACCGTCAGCAGCCGCTCCTGTTCAAACTCCGCAAAGTTCTCCGGTATTGCCGGCTGTATGGGCCGCGGCGGACGTGGGTGAAGGTGCAGGCCCAGCGGCATCTTCAGCGGCGATTTGCCGCCTTTCCGCAGCCTGGCAGAACTGGTCCTCATCAGCCGGTCGGTTTGATCGGCTGTGGAAACTACGCCTTTGCGAACATCGCGTGGTTTCTGCGGCGCGACTGTGGACCGGTGATCGGTGCGGCGATGGACATCGATCGCCACCGTGCCGCCTCGCTCGCCCGGACGTATGGAGCGCCGCTGTTCACCGACGACGCGGAGCTCGTGTTCGATGACCCGCACATCCGCATCGTCTACATTGCGTCGAATCACGCCTCCCACGCCGAGTACGCTGTTGAAGCCCTCCGCCGCGGCAAGCACGTGTACATTGAAAAGCCGCACGTGGTCGATGAAGGGCAGCTCGCCCGTCTCTCGGACGCCATGCAGCGGTCCACCGGCCGCGTCTACCTCGGGTTCAATCGCCCGGACAGCCGGCTCGGCCGGATCCTGCGGCGGGAGCTCGACGCCGAAGACGGAGCGGGCGTCTACAACTGGTTCATCGCCGGGCACCAGATCGATCCCGAGCACTGGTATTTCCATCCCCGCGAAGGCGGCCGTGTGCTGGGGAACCTCTGTCATTGGACCGACTTCCTGTTTCGCCTCGCGGGCGAACCGAAGTTCCCGATCCGCATTGTCCCGGCGCGTTCATCGACCAGCGACGTGGACATCGCCGTAAGCTACGTGTTTGGCGATGGCACGGTGGCATCGCTGACGTTTTCTGCCAAGGGCCACACGTTTGAAGGCGTCCGCGAGCAGTTCCGGGCGCACAAGGGCGACGTGCTGGCGGCGCTCGACGACTTCCATTCGCTGGTCATCGAGCGCGGACCAAAGCGGCACAGGCACCGGCTGATCTTTCGCGACCACGGCCATCGGGACAATATCGTCGCGGCATTTCGCAACGCGACGAACGACGGGCCGTACGACAGGGCGGCCCGGCTGTTTCACACGGTGAACACGGCGTGGCTGTTCCTTAAAACGCGGGAAGCGCTGGAAAGCGACCGCGAGCTGACGATCGGCCCGTACGCCGTCGGCGAGAGTGCGCGTTCCTCTGCCGCCTGAGATCGATTTGCCGGAAGCCCACGGGTTGCAACCCGTGGGCTTCATCTCACGCGGCGCGGCGCGCCTGGCACTCGGGCAGCAAGCGCAGCTTCAACCGCTCCTTCGCGTAGCGGACGCCCTGCGCGTCATAGAAGTACAGCAGGTTGTGGTCGGCCGCCCAGATCGCGCCCAACCTCACGCTCCGCGGCCCCTGCAGCGAAAACTGCAGCCCGCATTCGCGGCCGCGGCGGGTGAGTTGCATCTCGGTCATGCGGAACTGGTCCGGCAGCAGGTTCTCTTTCTCGCACAGGCGGCGATGAACGTAAGAGCGCAGGTCGTCCAGAGTCCGGACGTCGTTCAGCGAGCATGTCATGGCGGGCGGAAACGGGGTCAGACCCCTTTGCGGCTGAAGCGTGGTCCCATTGTCTTGATCGTGCGTCCGCAAAGGGGTCTGACCCCTTGGCGCGTCGTCCAGCGAGCGTGTCATGGCGGCCTCGTCATGAAGTCATTGCGGCGGCTCGTGAGCGCCAGGCGATGCCGTGCCTGATGATGCCGTGCCTGATATCGGTCAGCACCGCCCGCGTCCGTCGCCGCACACCCGCCCCCCCGCACCCTTCGCCCGTTGCGAAGCATCGGTCGAGCCGCTCCAACCGGCACGGCTCACCTTCCGTTGAAGTCCAGGGCGACGCCCCGATGCGGGTATTTCGGTCCGGCCCCTTGACAACCCGCCGCAGAATCGGTTTCCTTTACACAAGTGAACTGTGATGTGAAGTGTGCCGCTCGTAAGACGGCCGGCTCGTCGATCGGCACAGTTCAGATCGCCCACACCGGAGCCGGTTGTCTTTCCACCCGCAGAACCGCTCCAACCACCCCCGCCCGTAAGCTCCATCCAGGCGCCGCCGTCGGACAGCGTGTCCGCCGAGGGCGTCCACGAACATGGCTTTCCTTGCAGCCGTCCTTCCGCTGAGCCCGCCGGGCTCGACGGCTGCATTCCCAGGAGAAACCCCTCGATGAAGACCTCCATGAAGCGCCGCGATTTTCTGCACGTGGGTTTTGCCGGCGGCCTCGGGCTGACGCTGGCCGACTTCTTCCGCCTCAAGCAGGCCCAGGCAGAGCAGAAGTTCTACGAGACGAAGGAAGGCACGGCCAAGGGCGTGATCTTCATCTACCTGCCCGGCGGCGCCGCCCATCAGGAAACCTGGGATCCCAAGCCCTACGCGCCGATCGAGTACCGCGGACCGATGAACTCGATCGACACGAATGTCACCGGCGTCCGCATCAACGAAATGCTGCCGCAGACCGCCAAGCTCGCCGACAAGCTGGCCATCTGCCGCTCGATGACGCACGGTGAGGCCGCCCACGAGCGCGGCACGCACAACATGTTCACCGGCTACCGCCCCAGTCCCGCCCTGCAGTTCCCCAGCATGGGTAGCGTGGTGACGCACGAGTTCGGGCCGCGGAACAACCTGCCGCAGTACGTGTGCATTCCCAACCAGCCGAACGAGTTCGCCGGCACGGGCTACCTCAGTTCGTCGTTCGCGCCGTTCAGTCTGGGGGCCGATCCGGCGAGCGGGAACTTCACCGTCCGCGACCTGAACCTGCCCGGCGGCGTGGACGACCAGCGGTTCACGCGGCGGCGGCGGATTCTCGACGCGGTCAACGACCACTTCGCGAAGAAGGAAGAGGCCGACTCGCTCGACGCGGTCGACACCTTCTACAGCCGGGCCTACAACATGATCAGCTCGCAACAGGCCCGCGAGGCGTTCGACATTAACAAGGAAACCGACGCCCTGCGGGACGAGTACGGCCGCAACACCGCCGGCGCCCGCATGCTGCTGGCCCGCCGCCTGATCGAAGCCGGCACGCGCTTCGTCACGCTGACCTACGGCGGCTGGGACATGCACGACAACATCAATGGCGGCATCCGCAACCAGGTGCCGGCGCTGGATCAGGGCTTCGCCGCTCTCATCCGCGACCTCGACGCCCGGGGCTTGCTCGATTCGACGCTGGTGTGCATCGCCAGCGAGTTCGGCCGCACGCCGAAGATCAACGGCACCGCCGGCCGCGACCACTGGCCAAAGGTGTTCAGCGTGGTGATGGCCGGCGGCGGCGTGAAGAAGGGCATCGTGTACGGCTCGTCGGACGCAACGGCGACCGAGCCGGAAGAGAACCCGCTGAACGTCGAGGACTGGGCGACCACCATGTACCACTGCCTGGGCATCGTCGCCGACAAGGAGCTGATGGCCCCCGGCGACCGCCCGATCGAAATCGTCGACGGCGGCAAGATCCGCAAGGACCTGCTCGTCTAGTGTTTGCGGAGACTTTGCGGCGCGAAGCTGCAAGCCAATGTCACTTGCAGTTCGCGCCGACGTCTCTTGAACACTCCTCGTGAGCGGGTGGATAATCGAGACAATTTCTCCACTCCGCCCTCGAACGAGCAAAGAGCATGTTTACGCCAGACAATGTCATCGATCGCCTGAAGCAACAGCCATTCCGTCCGTTTCGGATCGTCACGAGTTCGGGCGAGACTTACAACGTCCAGCATCCCGACCTGCTCGTTGGAGCGAACGAACTTGCAGTCGGATCGGCTTCGAAAAAGAACCCGAGGCTCTACGACCGACTGCACCGAATCGCTCTCATGCACGTGACCGCGCTTGAGGATCTGTCGGCTGCATCGGGCAAATCGAAGCGAAACGGGCGAGGCAAGTGATTTATCCCGGATTTTCAACCGGAGAAAGCTCTCATGCAGAGCAAACGATTTGCATACGGATTGGCATCCATTCTGATCCTTGCGGTTGCGGCCCAGGCCGCCTCGCCGTCGCTGAGCGTCATTCAGCCGCGCGGCGTCACGCGCGGGGGCGAGGCCGTGCTCACGTTCAGCGGCGCGCGGCTGCAGGACGCGGAAGAGATCTTCTTCTACGAGCCGGGCGTGCAGGCGACGAAGATCGAGCCGATCGATGCCAATCAGATCAAGGTCACCGTCGCCGTCGCGGCGGACTGCCGCCTCGGTGAGCACACGGCGCAGGTCCGCACGAAGACCGGCATCAGCGATTACCGCACATTCTACGTGGGCGCACTGCCCGACGTCGCCGAAGTCGAGCCCAACAGCGAATTCGACGCGCCGCAGGCAATTGCGCTGAACGTCACCGTCAGCGGCGTCGTCCAGAGCGAAGATGTCGACTACTACGTCATCGAGGCGAAGAAAGGCCAGCGGATCGCCGCCGAAGTCGAAGCCATGCGGCTCGGTTCTCGGCTGTTCGATCCTTACGTGGCCATTCTCGACAGCAAGCGGTTCGAACTTTCGGCCGCCGACGACACGCCGCTCGTCCGGCAGGACGCGGTCGCGGCCATCGTCGCGCCCGAGGACGGCAAGTACGTCATCGAGGTCCGCGAGAGCGCCTACGGCGGCGACGGCGGCTCGCAGTACCGGCTGCACGTCGGCACCTTCCCGCGGCCGACCGCCGTCTATCCGGCCGGCGGAAAGCTCGGCGAGGAGATTGAGGTCACGTTCATCGGCGACCCGGCCGGCGACTTCAAACAGAAGGTCACGCCCCCCGCGGAACCGAACGAAGAGTACGGCCTGTTCGCCACCGACGCCGGCGGCATCGCGCCGTCGGACAATCCCTTCCGGCTGTACGAGCACGGCAACGCCCTCGAGGTCGAACCGAACAACGAACTGGCCCAGGCGACGCCGGCCCAGTTGCCGCTGGCCTTCAACGGCATCATCCAGGCCGACGACGACATCGACTGCTTCAAGTTCGCGGCGAAGAAGGGCGAGGTCTACGAGATCGAGTGTTATGCGCGGCGGATTCGCTCGGCCCTCGACCCTGTCCTGAACCTGTACTATGCGGACGGCCGCGGCATCGCCGGCAACGACGACGCCCGCGGCCCCGACAGCTACATCCGCTTCAGTGTGCCCGCAGACGGCGAATACATCGTCCGCGTGACCGACCATCTCGGCCGCGGCGGCCGCGACTTCGTGTACCGCGTCGAATTTCAGCCGGTGCGGCCGCAACTGACGCTGGGCATCCCCCGCGTCACCCGTTACGGCCAGGACCGCCAGCAGATCTTCGTCCCCCGCGGCGGCCGGTACGGGACGCTCGTTTCCGCCAGCCGCGCGAATTTCGGCGGTGACATCGTGCTCGACCCCGCGGGACTGCCGGCCGGCGTCACGATGGTCGCCGAACCGATGCCCGCCAACCTGAGCGTCATGCCCGTCGTGTTTGAGGCGGCAGCCGATGCGCCGATCGACGGCGATCTCATCGTGTTCAAGGGCCGGCACGCGGATCCGAATACCGGCATTAACGGCCACTTCACCAACCGGGCCGATTTCATCATCGGCGCCCCGGGGCAGTCGCTGTACTCCTGGAAGGACGTGGCCAAGCTGCCGGTCGCGGTGGTGGACGAATTGCCCTTCGCCTTGGAGATCGTCCAGCCCAATGTCGCGCTGGTGCAGAACGGCTCGATGCAGTTGAAGGTGGTTGCAAAGCGCAAGGAAGGGTTTACCGCGGCCATCAACGTGCAGTTTCCGTTTCGTCCGCCGGGCATCGGTGCGGCGAGTTCCGTGGCGATTCCCGAAGGACAGAACGAGGTTCTGTATCCGCTGTCGGCCAATGGCAATGCCCAGGCCGGGAAGTGGCCGGTCTTCGCATTGGGATCGGCGGATGTCGGCGGCGCCGGCTGGGTCAGCTCGCAGATGGCACACCTCGAAGTGGCCACTCCGTACGTCAACCTGGCCCTGCAGCGGGCCGACGTCGAGCAGGGCAAAGAGACGCAGATCCTCGCGAAGGTCGAGCAACTCAAGCCGTTTGAAGGAGCCGCCAAGGTCGAACTCTTGGGCGTGCCGGCCCACGTGACGGTCGAACCGCTGGAGATGACCAAGGACACGCAGGAATTGATCTTCAAGGTGAAGACGACGGCGGAGAGTCCCGAAGGCACGCACAAGACCCTCTTCTGCCGCGTCACGATTACAGCGAACGGCGAGCCCATCGAGCACAGCCGCGTGGGCGGGACCGAACTGCGTATCGACAAGCCGCTGCCTCCGCCGAAGGAGCAGCCCCTGCCAACGCCCGCGACGCAGCAGGTCGCCGAGAAACCGCCCGAACCGCAGAAGCCCCCCGAGAAGCCGCTGTCGCGACTGGAAAAGCTGCGGCTGGAAGCCAAGGCGAAAGCCGAAGGAGGCGGTGAGTAGGGTTGTCCCCCGTTGCCGGTCACAGACGCGCTGCGGTAAGTTGAACTTCCCGCAGCAACTCTGCCGGTTCTCCTCGAGGAGTTGCCGCTCGAACCGACAGTCCGGCGCCGCAGAGCGAGGTTCGCATGTTCTCCGCCGACGAGATCGAGGAACGGATCAAGCTGCGACCGTTCCAGCCCGTTCGCATCGTCAGCAGTTCTGGCCACACCTACGACGTCTTTCACCCCGACATGGTGCTGCTTGGTCAATCATCGATCATCGTCGGCATCCCGGGGGCGGAGAATCCAAAGCGTTACGATCAAACCGCCAGGCTGTCGCTGTTTCAAATTACTGCCCTTGAAGACCTGCCCGCACCCGCCCCGACCGAACCCCACGGCAACGGCCAGGAATAATCTCAGACCCGCCGCCTGCCCCAACTCCCAGCACTGCGACATCAGTCGCCCTCACGCCCGGGACCACAGCACGATGCATCACACAAAGACTCTTCTCACCGCCCTGTCGCTCGGCATCTTGCTTGCCACGGCTACGGACGTTTCCTCGCAAGAGCAGCCGCAAAGCGAACAGCCGGCGTCCATCCAGGTCTCGCCTCCCGATGTCGAATTGAACACCACCCGCGATCGCCAGTCGCTCGTCGTGCAGGCGAAGTACCCCAGCGGCCTCACGCGTGATGTGACCGCGGAGGCGAAGCTCGGCCTCGCTGCCGAAGGTCCCGCGAAGCTGGAGCAGGGCGTGCTGTATCCGGCCGCCGATGGCCAGACCGAACTCGTCGTCGAGTACGGCGGCCACACGGTGAAGGTGCCCGTCGTGGTGAAGAACGCCGCCGCCGATCGTCCCATCAGCTTCGTCCTCGACGTGATGCCCGTGTTCATGAAGGCCGGCTGCAACACCGGAAGCTGCCACGGAGCGGCCCGCGGCAAAGACGGCTTCCGCCTCAGCCTCTTCGGCTTCGACCCCGTCGGCGACCACTTCCGTCTGACGAGAGAGATTCCGGGCCGCAGGATCAACCTGGCCCTCCCCGAAGCCAGCCTGCTGGTCGAGAAAACCGTCGGCCGCGTGCCGCACACGGGCGGCAAGCGTTTCGATGAAGGCAGCGAATACCACCAGACGCTCATCCGCTGGCTCGAAGGCGGAGCGCCGCTGGACGGCGGCGAGGTGCCCAAGGTCGTCGCGGTCGAGTTATACCCGCAAGGGGCGGTGCTCGACGGGCAAGGTTCCACGCAGAAGCTCAGCGTGCGGGCGAAGTATTCAGACGGCACCGACCGCGACGTCACGAACCTCGCCTACTTCATGTCAAACAACGACAACTCGGCCGTCGTCTCGCAGGAGGGCGTCGTCACCGCCGAACAGCGGGGCGAAGCCTTCATCATGGCCCGCTTCGAGACGCACACCGTCGGCACGCAGTTCATCGTGCTGCCCAAGGGCCTGCAGTTCACCTGGCCGAACGTGCCGGAGAACAACTATGTCGACACGCTGATCCACGAGAAGCTCAAGAAGCTGCGGATCGTGCCCAGCGAGTTGTGCAGCGACGAAGAGTTTCTGCGGCGGGCGTACCTCGACGTGGTGGGCATCCTGCCGGAGCTGGAAGAGTACAGCCGCTTCATGTCCGATGCCGACCCTGCCAAGCGCGAGAAGCTGATCGACGAATTGCTCTCGCGCAAGGAGTTCGTCGAGCTGTGGGTCATGAAATGGGCGGAGCTGCTGCAGATCCGCACCACCCAGCAGGTCAGCTACAAGTCGATGCTCCGCTACTACAACTGGCTGCAGGAGCGGATTGCGAACAATGTCCCCATGGACCAGATGGTGCGGGAGCTCTTGGCGGCCAACGGCGGCACGTTCGCCAACGCGGCCACCAACTACTACCAGAACGAGACCGACACGCTGAAGACGTCCGAAAACGTCGCCCAGGTCTTCATGGGCATGCGGATTCAATGCGCCCAGTGCCACAACCATCCGTTCGACCGCTGGACGATGGACGACTACTACAGCTTCGCCGCCTTCTTCTCGCAGATCGGCCGCAAGGGCGGCGAGGACCCGCGCGAGCTGATCATCTTCAACCGCGGCGGCGGCGAGGTGAACCACCCGGTGGGCGGCCGCGTCATGCCGCCGAAGTTCCTGGGCGGGGCCGTGCCCGACGTGGCCGGCAAAGACCGCCGCGAAGTGCTCGCCGGCTGGCTGGCCTCGGCCGAGAATCCGTACTTCGCGCCTAACCTGGCGAACATCGTGTGGGCGCACTTCTTCGGCCAGGGGATTATCGATCCGGTCGACGACGTGCGCATCAGCAATCCGGCCGTCAACGCCGAGCTGCTCGCGGCACTCGCGCAGAAATTCACCGAGTACAACTACGACTTCAAGAAGCTGGTCCGCGACATCTGCACCTCGCGGACGTACCAGCTTTCGACGACGACGAACGAGTCGAACGCCCGCGACGACCGCAACTTCTCGCACGCCACGCTGCGGCGGATGAGGGCCGAGACGATGCTCGACGCCATCAGCCAGGTCACCGAGACGAAGAACAAGTTCCCGGGACTGCCGGTGGGCGCCCGGGCCGTGCAGATTGCCAACGGCAACACGAGCACGTACTTCCTCACGACCTTCGGCCGGGCCACGCGGGAGACGGTGTGCTCGTGCGAAGTGAAGATGGAGCCGAACCTCTCGCAGGCCCTGCACATGCTCAACGGCGACACGGCCAACAGCAAGATTCAGCAGGGCGGCCTCATCGCCAACCGCCTCAAGGAGCAGAAGACGCCCGAACAGATCATCGAGGAGCTTTACATCCGCTGCCTCAGCCGCAAGCCTTTGCCCGAAGAATTGTCGGCCCTGATGCAGAACCTGGCCGAAACGGACAACAAGCAGCAGGTGCTGGAAGACGTGTTCTGGGCGCTGTTGAACTCGCGGGAGTTTTTGTTCAATCACTGATCTTCCTGAAGAGTGCAGACGTGGCTGTTGAGCTGACTGACGAGCAACAGCGGGTTCTTGAGGAATGCCACGGATTTGTCCGTGGTCAGACGTTCGTCCTGCTATCTAAGGACACCTATCGCCGCATGATGGGTCTCGAGAGTGACGCGGAGCTGGCCGAATCGCTGAAGGCGGTCGAACGTGGTCTGGCCGATGTGAACGCCGGTCGGACGCGGCCTTACGAGGACGTCCTCCATGAGCTCCGCTCATGAACATCGCTTTCGAGTCGAATTGTCGGGGGAGGCACAAGCGAACATTCGCGAAATCGCAGAGTACATTCGGCGGCATGGCCCAGCCGATCCCAATCGCTGGTTGGACGGACTGGATCAGAAGCTTGCCGCACTTATGGACTTCGCGAGCTGGTGCGCACTCGCTCCGGAAGACGACTTCACCGAGGAAACGATTCGACAATCCCTGTATGGGCCCTTCCGCATCCTGTTCCTGATTCGTGACGACGTGGTCCACGTCCTGACCGTCCGTCACGGAGCCAGGCAATTTCTCTCACCAAATGACATCGACAGGCTTACGGATCGATGATCCTGTGGCTTGTATCGGCGGAGCGACGAAATGAATCATCGTCACATGAAGTTCCAACGGATTTGTCCGGTCGCTCTTTGGCCGGCGCTCCTGGCTTGGGGGCTCGTGGTCTCAGGCATGGCGACAGCCGCCGACGAGAAGCCCGCGGCGCCCAAGGTCACCTACGAGGAGCACGTGCAGCCCATCTTTCGGGCCAAGTGCTTCGGCTGCCATAACCAGGACAAGAAGTCCGGCGGCCTCGACCTCACCAACTTGACCAACATCATGCAGGGCGGAAGCTCCGGCACCGTCATCGAGCCGGGCGACGCGGCCAACAGCTACCTGTTCATGCTGGTCAACCACGACAGCCAGCCGAACATGCCGCCCGAAGGCGGCAAGCTGCCCGACGAGATGATCGCCACCATCAAGAACTGGATCGACGGCGGCGCGCCGCAGAACGCCTCCAGCAAAATCCAGATCAAGAAGAAGACCTTCGACTTCGCCCTCGACGGCGCCGCGATCGGCAAACCATCCGGCCCGCCCGCCATGCCCGAGCGGCTCGCACTTGCGCCCGTGGTGCACACGCCGCGCACCACCGCCGTCACGGCCCTGGCAACCAGTCCTTGGGCTCCGCTGGTGGCGGTGGCTGGGCAGAAGCAGGTGCTGCTCTACCACGCGCAGACGCTGGAACTCTTGGGCGTGCTGCCCTTCCCGGAAGGTGAGCCGGAAGTCATCAAGTTCAGCCGCAACGGTTCCCTGCTGCTGGCCGGCGGCGGCCGTGGGGCGTACCAGGGCAAAGTCGTATTGTGGGACGTGAAGACCGGGGAGCGGGTGAACGAGGTCGGCGACGAGGTCGACAGCGTGCTGGCGGCCGACATCAGCTCCGACCACACGAAGATCGCCCTCGGCGGACCGAGCCGCATGGTTCGCATTTACGACGCCCGCACCGGCGAATTGTTGCATTCGATCAAGAAGCACACCGACTGGGTCTACGCCGTCGCCTTCAGTCCCGACGGCGTGCTGCTGGCCAGCGCCGACCGCAGCGGCGGCCTGCACGTGTGGGAGGCGCACACCGCCCGCGAATACCTCACGCTCAAGGGGCACACGGCCGCCGTCACCGATCTCTCGTGGCGGTCCGATTCCAACATCCTCGCTTCCGCCAGCGAAGACACCACGATTCAACTCTGGGAGATGGAGAACGGTGGACAGGTGAAGCGCTGGGGCGCGCACGGCGGCGGCGTGGCGTCGGTCGAATTCACCCGCGACGGGCGCCTCGTCTCCTGCGGACGCGACAACGTCGCCAAGCTGTGGGACCAGAACGGCGGACAGCAGCGGGCGTTCGAGGCTTTTGGCGACCTGGCGCTGGCCGTCACGTTCGCCGATGAAGCCGACCGCGTCGTCGCCAGCGACTGGACGGGCGTCGTGCGGGTGTGGAACGCCGCCGACGGCGCGCGTGTGGGCGAGTTGGCCGTCAACCCGCTGCCGCTGGAAGAGCGTCTCAAGGCGGCCGAACAGGCTCTCGCCGCCCGCAAGGCCGAGCACGAGAAGCTTGCGGCCGGGACGGCAGCCGCCTTGGCTGTCGTCACGAAGGCCAAGGCCGACCTCGCGACGCTCGAGCAGCAGATCGCCACGTACACGGCTCAGGTGGCGACGTTGACGAAGACCGTCGCTGACGGCAAGCTGGCCGTCACCACGCTCACGAACGAAGTGAACGCGGCCACGCAGGCCGCCCAGACGGTCGAGCAGGTCGTCGCGCCGCTGACGGAGGCGGTCGCCAAAGGTCAGGCGGCGCAGGCGAAGGCCGGCGACGATAAGGAGCTGATCGCCGCCGTCGCCGCCCTCAAGGCGCAGCTCGACGGCAAGTCGCAGGCCCTCGCAACGGCCAAGCAGACGGTGACGGACAAGACCGCCGCCCTCACCAAGGCGAAAGAGGCACTCGCCGCGGCCGAGAAGCAATTGGCCGACACGGCCGCCGCCCTGAAGGACGCACAGGCAAAGCTGCCGACGCTGCAGCAGGCGGTCCCGCCGGCCGATGCGGCCTATGCAGAGGCGAAGAAGCTCTCCGACGCCTCGGCCCAGGCGCTCGATGCCGCTCAGAAGGAAGTCGCGAAGTGGAAGACGGAGATCGCCTATCGCGACAAGCTCGCGGAAGTGAACGCGGCGGAAACGAAGCAGGCTGAAGCGTCCGCTCTGGCCGAACAGGCCCAGGCCGAGCTGACACAGAAGCAAAGCGAAGTAACCGCCGCCCAGCAGGCGGTGACGGCCGCGCAGAAGCAAGCGGAAGCGGGCACGGCCGCCCTCGAACAGGCGAAGCAGACGGTCGCCACCGCGGCCGCCAAGCAGAACGAGACGGCCAAAGGCATTCAGGCCTTGGAAGCCGCATTGCCCGCCCTGCAGGAAGCTGCGACGAAGGCCGAAGCGGCCGCCGCCAAGGTCCCCGGCGATCAGGAAGTGGCCGCCGCCCTGCAGACGCTGAAGACCCTGCATGAGAAGAAGACCACCGCCCTCGCCGAACTCAAGAAGGTCCTGCCTGCAAAGACAGCCGAAGTCGAAAAGGCCAAGCAGGGACAGACGGCGGCCGAGCAACAGCTTACGGCCTACGGCGAAGCGCTCGAGCAGGCGCAGGCGGTGCTCCAGCAGCGCACCGCGGAGCAAACGCCGGCGCAGCAGAAGCTCGACACCGCCCGCAAAGCGGCCGAAGCCGCCAAGGCGGGACTCGACGCGCTGAAGAAGCAGCTCGACGCCATCAAGCCGCCCGCCCCCGCGCCCGACGCGGTCGCTCAGGCGCCGGCCCAGTCGTAGCACAAGCGTCCCGCTTGTGCGAAACCGTGCTCTGCACTTCGCCGGCACCAGCGGAGCGCCCCGGAGCAAGCGAGACGCTTGCTCTACGTAGCACAAGCGTCCCGCTTGTGCGAAGTGCGCGACAATTCGCCCGCCCAGTCAGCGCCTCGGAGCAAGCTGCTTGCTCTATGCTACTTCCCCGTGGCCGGTGCGGGCTGCCACAGCCGCGTCGAGCGCAGGCGTTCGCGAAACCGCTCGCGCAAGTCCGCTTTCGGCTGTGGCGTACCGCCGATCCTTGCGACCTTCGCCTGCCGCTCCAGCAAACTCGGCCCCTCACGCCCTGCGGGATCATCGGCGGGCGGCGCCGGGGCCAGCGGCAGCTCCGCGTCGGCCGGCGGCGGCGGAGCCATCGGCGGTGCATCGTCGTGCCCCGCCGGCTTCACGCCCGCATCCTTCGCACCGGGCGGTTCGGGCGGCTGCTTCCCGTCCTTCGCCTTCTCCGCCAGCTCGGGCGGCAGTGGCGTCGTCAGCACCTCGAAGGCCCGCGCCACTTTCCAGCCCACGTAGCGGCGGAAGACCTCCGGCGACTCCAGCGCCCGGTCGACGTAAAACAGGCTCTCCGGCCAGTCGAGGTGCCGGTAATGGTGCTGGCGCAGCTCGTCGGCGACGATCCGCTCGCGGGCGTCCCACAGCTCGTCGCCGCCGGCGATCACCACGCCTTCATACGGGCTGATCATCGTCAGCGTCAGCCCCACGCGCGGCAGCGAGTACGGATGATCTTGCGTGACCGCCCCGTACAGCACGCCCTGCGCCTGGTAGCGCCGCGCGAGTTCGAGCACCGCGAGTTCGTCGTAGGTGCCGTTCTTCAGCACTTCGGCGGAATGCGGCCCCGGCGCGTTATACGGCGCGACCACGACATCGAAGCGGCCGGAGTTCTGAAACTGCGCAGCCAGCGCCTCGCGCATCTGCTCCGCGGCCTCGGGGAATTCGCTCCAATTGGCCAGCGGCATGATGACGATCCGCTGCACCGACGCCCACGGAAAATCGGGCGCGACGTACAGGTTCACCGGCCGCCAGGGCGCTTCGACCACCCGCGGCGCGCGGGAGCAGCCCGCGAACAGCACCAACGCGCCCAGCACGCACGAGACCGTCCTGGTCATTGGGATCTCCACTGCTTTGCTGGCCAGCGGCTCACGAGTCACGGAGTTCCCGGTGTGACGCCGGGTTCGCCTTCGCCCGCCAGGTCCCGCAGTTGCTTGATGATGAACTCCAGCGTCGCCCGGTTGGCCTCTTCCGCCGCCTGGAGCTGCCCTCTGATCTCATCGACCTGCCGCTTCCACGCTTCGAGCTCGACGCGAACTTCGGCCAACAGCGCGCGGGCCTGGCGGATCTGCTCGGTCGCGTCTTCCAGCCGCTCGTTTTTCTGCGCGAGCTGCGCCTCGAGGGCGGCGATGCGCGTCGTCAGCGCCTCATTTTTCGAGTTGGCCTCGAAGAGCTCCTCTTCCAGCCGCACGGCGAGTTCGCTGGCGGTCTGGCCGGGATACAATCCCAGCCGCTGACCGGCCACCGGCGGCGCCTGCACCTGAAATCCGCCGGCGACGATCACGCCGTCCTCGGGTAATCGACCTCCGGCCGGCACGACGCCGCCCGCGCCGCCATCGACCACGGTCGCGCCCGTGCCGCGGTCCGGATGCGTCCGGTCGGAATGCCGGGCCGGCGCCACCTTCATCAACCGGCAGCCGCCGGCCGCCGAAACGGCCGTGGCCGCGACAAGCAGCAGCATCCATGCGCGAGAGCGTTTCACCGCTCGGTCTCCCTTCCGTGGGATGGAATGCCGAATGACGAAGCCCGAAGTGGGTCGAGGACTGAGAGTCGAGGGTGGATATACAACCCCAACCCGAGTGGGTTTTATTATTGATAACGACCCACCAAAAATTTAAAAATAACAAAAAAAAAAAAAAAAAAAGAGTTTAATTATAAATAATAATAAAAAAAGAACACGACACCAAAAAATAAACAACCACATAAACCGAAAAACAAAAACCCACCCCCATCAAAAAAAA